>NZ_MUFF01000002.1:0-153199 GCF_001996105.1 Salinivibrio sp. IB643 | reverse complement strand
TGGTGGATTTGCCCACGCCCATGGCAGTAGCTGCTTCGATAATCGTGTAGTTTTGTTCGAGAACAAGCTCAGCGGCTTCACGTTTAAATTCAGCGCTGAAAGTACGTCTTGTGCGTTTGGTCATGGTTTCACCTGTCATGCTATGAGGCGTATCTTAACACCTCTAATCAGGTGGCCAAATTCACTATGCCACTACAAGTGAAGCGGGGACTATAAAGCCGTAGTTCACATTTCTTCTATGTGTTGTTTGGGGCGTAGAGATGGGGCGTAGTCAGGACTCGTTTGATTTTAGGTGAGTTAGTGCGGAAGTAGGGGAGATAAGAATAAGGATTTGAGAGATAAATACCTCGCCCTGATTCACGGAAAGCGTTCAGAGCGAGGTAAAGTGCCGGGATGGCGAGAGCTTAATGGGTTGACGATTCAAGCTGCCAGCTGTGGTTGACCGGTTGGTTATCACGCTTCGGTGCTTGGATAGTAAAGGCAATGCATAGCGAGAGCGCGATCATCATCAGCATCACACTGAACGCGGCAACAAAACCGCCAAATAGCGCCGCAATGACAGAGCCCATAAAGCTACCGACACCAAAGCCCAGGTACATAAAACCATAGTTTTGGCTGAGGTGGTTCATGCCAAAATAGTCGCTCATCAAGGTGGGGAATACGGTAATTGCCCCACCAAAACTGAACGCGACACAAGCAACCGACAAATAGAAGCTGTATTGGTCCAGTGGCATAAAGCGGAGCATACCCACGCCTGCCGCGCAGACGAGGAGTGCCAAGCCAACCACTTTGCTGCGCGCCATGCGATCAGACAACACACCCAGCACCAGACGGCCGCCTAGATTTGCCAGTGCGATAATGGCAACCGCTTCCGCAGCGGTGGCAGCATCAAGGTGGACATAAAGTTCACCCACATCTTTAGCGACGCCAATGACATAAAGCCCACTCATACAAATCGTGACAAATACCGTGGCAAGTAACCAAAATTGCGGGGTTTTAAAACATTGAGAAAGGGTGTAATCAGCAGGCGCATCGGCCTCAGATGCGTTTGTGGCGGCTTTTTGCTGTGGTGCATCGTGCATCAGTGCGCCGCCAATCACGACCATCACACAGGCCAGAACCGCCCACATTTGAAAACTTAGTGCTGCGCCGCCTGCAGCTAAAAAGTACAGATTAATGTATTTAAAACCTAAGCTGCCTAAACCATAAGCGCCAATAGCACAGGCTGAGGCAAGCCCTTTGTTTTTGGGAAAAAAGCGTACGCAATTGGAAAGCGTCATGAGGTAGCCAGTACCATCCGCTAAGCCAATCAGAAGGCCAGCGGTGAGGTAAAGTAGCCATAGTTGGCTGACCACCGAGGTTAGCGCGAGACTGGCGCCAAGCAGTATGCCTGCACCAATGGTCACGCGGCGGACACCGAATCGTGCTTGTAGATGGCCCGAGACGGAAGAAGCCAGGGCCAATGCCAGTGTCATAATGCCAAAGGTGAAGGCCACTTGGCTGACTGGCTCGTCAAGCTGGGCTGCAAGGGGGGCATTAAACAGGCTCCACGTATACACAGAGCCAAGTGCAAACTGGGCCAATACGGTGCCGATAAGGGTTTTGATGCCGGGGGATAAACGTGCGTTCATGGTAACGCTCCAGGATTTTATCTATTGAGAACACCCCCAAGATACGACCTTGAATCCCCACATCAAGAGTAGGTGAAAAAGATAAAATGAGCTGCAGTTAGCGGGCATGAACTGCAGCGAGAGGGCATGAATTACAATTGCATCCGTTCGCGAAACGCTTTCAGATTACCGCGACTGACCAACACAGGATCAGAAATGCCGGGGAGGAAAACGTGGTAGGTGCTGTTTAAGCCGGGTGCAATTTCGGTAACTTTATCTAAGTTGATGCAATAAGAGCGGTGGCAACGGAAAAAGTTAGCGGGCAATTGTGCCATCAACTCACTGATAGTATAAGGCACATAGAACTCACCGTCGGGCGTATACACCAAGGTGGTCTTTTCGTTGGCAGCGGCATAAAGAATGTCGGCGGTATCAGTAATACGGATCCGATTATCACGCATCAAATGTAAGGTATGGCGTTGATCGGTGATGGTATCGGTTGGCGCTACTGCGAGAGCAAGCTTATTGAGTACGCCTTTCACCCGTGTTTCGTTAAGCGGCTTAAGCAAGTAGTCGAACGCTTCAAGCTCAAAAGCATCTGCGGCATGCTCTTTGTAAGCGGTCGTAAAAATCACAAAGGGCGGGCGCGCATCGGCATGTAAACTCCGTGCGAGTAACATGCCATCAATCGAGGGGATATTGATATCTAAAAACAGCACGTCCACTGAATGGGTCTGCAGGTATTTTAGCGCTGCAAGCCCATCATCAAAGCTTTCGATGATCTCGAGATCACTATGCTTTTCAACTAAGTAACGTAGCTCTTCTTGCGCTAAGTATTCGTCTTCGACAATGACAGCGCGAAGCATGAAGGCTCCTTATGGTTAATCACAAATGATACACGTGTGCCGGGATTGCGTGGCTCAACAGTTAAGCCTTGTCCATAGAGCATGATTAAACGCTGATGCACATTCATCAAGCCAATATGATGACTGTCGATGGTGCCATGATAAAGTTGCTCGACAATATTAGGATCGATGCCGACCCCGGTATCTGTGATGCTAATCTCCGTTCCTTGCGCAATTTCGCGCACCGCAATGATGACATCACAAGGACGACGAGAAGGTTGAAAACCATGGCGAATCGCATTTTCAACCAGTGGCTGTATCAGCAAGGGCGCAATATTGGTGTCGGTCGTTTCAATATCAAAGCGGATCGTAAGTTTGTCACCAAAACGTGCTTGCTCAATAGCGACATAGTCTTTGACTTGCTTAATGGCATCACTAATGGGGATCAGATCCTGCGTGCGCTCTAAATTGTAACGCATAAAGTCGGCCAAATTGGCAATCAAGCCACGGGCGTCATCCGGACGCAGGCGGATCAAACTGGAGATCGCATTGAGGGCGTTAAACAAAAAATGAGGGTTAATTTTACTTTGTAAGGCAGAAAATTCGGCCTTACTCGCCATTTCTTTGAGGTTTTGTATCCGCGCCACTTCCATTTGGGTCGAAATCAATTGTGATAAACCAATCGCCATTTCCTGCATGGGGCGACGAATACGATGGGGCTGACGATAAAAAACCTTTAAGGTTCCCGTGACCACGCCATTTTCCCATAGCGGAATGATCAACAAAGAGCGAAAATCATGCACATTGAGATCATTGCTGATAATTTGTTCACCGGTTCTTACCGCTTGCTGAGTAAGGCGGCTAATTTGGTGATGCGCATCAATGTATTGCTCCTCACCGATGCCAACATACGCCAACACATCGGCGGTATCGGTAATAGCCACGGCATCGGCACCGGTGTCTTTACGAATAATACTGCACGCTTTGGTCAAACCTCGGGCCTCTCCGCGTCGAAAATACGGTAGAGTGCGGTTGGCAATATCTAACGCTTGCTTAGCCTGCTGGGCGGCTAAATGTTCTTTTTCATCATCGATGTACTGCACCAGTTGGATGATCAGGCCAATACAGACGGTACCTGCAATCATCGGGAAGCTAATGGTGGCAACAATGTGTTGGGCGAGCGTTTGATCGCGGGCAAGCAAAAGGATAAGCAGCATGGTCAGCGATTCGCAGAGCATACCCGCCAAAATGCCGTAGCGTGCATAATGTTGTTTATCTGCGCGATAATGAATCAGTGCCGACAGGCACCCAGCAATAATACTGGCGATCAAACAGGCTTGTGAGGTTGGCCCATCAATATCGATAAGATAGCGGTGAACACCTGAGACAACGCCGGCAGTCACGCCAACCCAAGGACCAAACAAAATACCGCCGGCGATAATGGCGATGATGCGTACATTTACCAGCGACCCATCGACATTCACTCCCGTGTAGGTACTGAATAAGGCAAACAATACAAACAAAGCGGCAATGAGCGCTGTTTCCATTGGATGGCGCTGGGTCTTCTGTACGATGGTCTGGATCAGATGGGTGCGAGTGAGCCAAAATAAGGCCATGAGTAATAAGGCGGCACGTTCAAATACCGCCAACAGCATCAATAACTGGTCGTTATACGCTAACAAAAGAAAGAACCGTGTTTAAATAAAGGGCGACTGTATGCTGCCAATTACTTGCGGCGGCAGAACTCAGCGATCACAAACAACGTTTGGCCGTTCACTTTACCCTGCACATGGGTAGGATCATCGGTCAGGTTAATGCCACGGATCACGGTACCTTGTTTGATTACCTGGCTTGAGCCTTTCACTGGCAAATCTTTAATCACGGTCACGTCGTCGCCTTTTTGCAGCGCCACACCATTTGCATCCAGCACTTTAACTTCTTCGATATCTTGACCGGTTTCCGCCCATTTACGCACATCATCTTCCATATATATCATGTCGAGATTATCTTGCGCCCAGCTTTCACTCGAAAGGCGAGAAAGCTGGCGATAAGCGACGACTTGCACGGCCGGCTCTTGGCTCCACATGCTGTCACTCAGGCAACGCCAGTGGTTCACATCCATATTGTCAGGATTACTTAGCTGGTCATGACAGGTGCCACAAACCAATACGCAGCTGTTCGCGGTGGTATCTGGTGAGTACGGGACGTCATATACAGATAAGTTGTCTTGGCGGGTACAAAGTTCACATTGGCCGCCGCTGCGTGCCTGAAGTGTTTGTTCAATACTCATAAATGTCTCGTGTAGGGCAGATCGAGCCTGCGTTAACAATGCGGCAGAGTGTAATCGCTGACATAAATTCTTACAAGTTATAAGGGGTTGAGTCAGCGAATTGATGGGTGATCATAGACACAAAAATGCCACGCCAATGCGTGGCATTTTATAAACGGTGGCACCGCGGCATTAAGCGTTTGCAGTGTCTTGTTTCACCACTTCGTGGTGCTCGAAGATAGTCTTATCTTGGCCACCGGTTAAACGCGAGGTGAGCGTACCAGCAGTCATTGAGCCGCTAACGTTAATTGCGGTGCGGCCCATATCGATTAACGGTTCAATTGAGATTAACAGACCCGCAAGTGCGACCGGCATATCCAGTGCAGAGAGTACAATCAGCGCGGCAAACGTTGCCCCGCCACCGACGCCAGCAATACCGAAAGAGCTCACCGTTACGATGGCAACCAAGGTCGCGATAAACCCAGGATCGAGCGGATTAATGCCAATGGTTGGTGCAATCATCACCGCCAACATGGCAGGGTATAGCCCTGCACAGCCGTTTTGCCCCATGGTCGCACCGAAAGAGGCTGAGAAATTGGCACTGGCCGGATCGTTCCCCAAGTTCTTCATTTGAGAATCAATGTTTAGCGGAATAGTTGCGGCACTAGAGCGCGATGTGAAGGCAAACGTTAGTACCGGGAGTATCTTTTTCAAGTATTGAGCTGGGCTCATTCCTACTAGGCCGATTAAGATCAAATGCATCACCAAAATCGCGCCTAGGCCAACGTATGAAGCGACAACGAAGTTTGCCAGTTGCAGGATTTCACTGACATTTGATCCGGCAATGACTTTTGTCATGAGTGCTAAGACACCGTATGGCGTTAAACCGATAATCATGCGCACCAGCGTACGCACAAGTGCCTGAGCAACATCCATAAAGCGTTCAAAGCGCTCACCCAGTTCAGGCTGTGTGCGTGAAAGCGTTACTCCGGCAATTCCTACAAGCGCAGAGAAAATCACCACAGCAATCGTAGACGTTGGACGGCTTCCTGCTAAATCTGCGAACGGATTTTGTGGGAAGAAAGAGATCACCATATCAGCCAGTGACAGGTTTTCAACGGTACCTAGTCGTTCTTCAAGTGCAGCCCCGCGAGCCATTTCTTGCGCACCTTGCACGATATCTTGCGCAGACAATCCAAATAGACTGCTGACGAACACGCCAATGAGTGCTGATGCTGCGGTCGTTGCCAGCAAAATCCCAATATTTAAGCTAGAGACTTTACCCAGTGAACCCGAGTCTTTCACCTTTAAGATGGCACCAATAATTGACACGGTAATCAACGGCATGATGATCATTTTTAACAAGCTCACGTAGCCTGAGCCGACGATATTGATATAGTCAATGGTTTCGCGTGTAACCGTGCCGTCAGCACCATATAACGCTTGCAGCGCAGCACCGAATGCCACCCCTAAGCCTAAGCCAGTAAAGACTCGCGTTGATAGGGATTTTTGTTGCTTGTGCAACTTCACAAGCACTGCCAGTAACAGCGCAAAAGCGATCAGATTTAAAAGGATAACTGTCATAGTTGGCGTTCCCACCTAGAGAATTATAATAATTTCAGCGTTAGATCCCGTGGATGTCGTTAAGGGATCGATATTGGTTCGCATCTTATGCCGACGGGGGCACATAATGAAGACATATGTCACATTACGGCTAGATAAAAAAAGCACTTATTAAAACTAAAAAGAATATGGAACAGTTATTGCACAATTTGCGGTGGTATATCGCGCAATGGCGACGACAAGTTATTCCGGCTGTTTTAAAACAAGCGTTCGTTCTAGGAATACACCTAAGGTTCCGGTAAGGTAAGGCCGCGCGTGTTGACTCACCCTCACCGTGTTTATTTTTGGACGCATACCAGGAGTGATGTGTTATTGATTTGAAGGATTCACAATGAGCAGAAAAATCTACTTCTCGACCCCAGGCCGGTTTAGTGCAAAACGTACGTTGATAGGCGCGGTTAGCCGTTGTCATCATCGACTTGCCCCCAGTCATGCAAGGAAGATTGCCCGCAAACTCTTTCTTACCCCCACGCGCAGTCCAGCGGTGAACGCGGCCCCGAATGGCTTAGAGCGGTTTACTGCGCAGAGTCAACAAGGCGAGCTACAGATGTACAGCGTTGGCGCAGGTCCGACCTGGTTACTGACACATGGATGGTCCGGCTCGGCGAGCCAATTTTTTCCTTTAATGGCGCATATTGCCTCGTTGGGTTTTCGCGCTGTGGCGTTTGATCATCCGGCCCATGGTGAAAGTGGGGGGCACGAAAGCCATATTCCAGGGTTTGTGCAGGCAATCAACGATGTTTTGGATCAAGTAGACAACGTTTCTGGTGTCGTCGCCCACAGTATGGGTGCGGCGGCCGTCCTCGAGAGCCAACACCCGCAATTAGATGACTTACCATTACTCTTGGTCGCGCCTGTGTTGAATTATCGTGAGAATCTGTATGCAACGGTGCGCCAGTCCGGCTACTCACTCAAGCTGTTTGATGAAATTGTACAAGAAGTGGGTGAGCAGCATGGTTATCCGATCGAAACCATCGAACCCTTGACTAAACTCGGCGCGCGTCGTCATCAGGTGGTCATTGCGCATGACAGAAACGATCGTTTTGCCTCGTTCAGCGTGACTGAAAAGGCAAACGACTATCAACATGTCTGCTTGCTGTCTACTGATGGGCTAGGGCATGGGCGGATTTTAAAAAGCGACGTGACTTTACAAGCGTTTACTGATCTTGCGGCTAAGACGGATCCAGCGGTACACAGTGTTGAGAGCGCAACGTCAAGTAGCGATATCGCAGCGCGGAAAAAAAACCGGCAGACAACTGAAACCAGCGCGTCAGTCATAGATGTGTAAGCCACCGGCAAATAATCTAAAAAAGGCACCGACGTCTGCGGTGCCATATGGGTCTATAGTATGTGGCTTATAAAAAAACGTATTACTCGCCAGCTATCTACTCGCCAGCTATCGACAAACGGGCAAACCGTATCCGAGGGGCGAAGAAGGCGCCATCGTAATTAGGCGTGACTGTGTTGCCAATCGCATCAATCTCATTGAGCATGGTATAGAAATTACCTGCCACTGTGATGCCACGCACGGGGCGAACACGCTTACCGTCACGGCACAAGAAGCCACTGGCGCCAAACGAGAAGTCGCCACTGATAGCATTCGCGCCAGAATGCACCCCTTGCAGCGAAACCAGTTCGAGATACTCGCCTCCATGCACTTCGGCACCACTTTGTTTGCCGGCGCCAATGAGGTCGTGACGTGAAGTGACATCTAAGCCGCCTTTCGGGCTGCGGCCGGCGTTGGCAGTGTGACGCACGCCAAAATGATGGGCAGTGGCGCTATTATGTAACAACCCAACCAATATGCCATTTTCAATTAGCGGCGTGTCGGTTGTAGCAAAGCCCTCGCTGTCAAAGGCTTTGCTGCGCATCCCGTCATCGATACGTGCGATATCGGTAATGGTCAGGGCTGGATCGGCAATCGGTTTTCCGATTTTTTCGCGCCATGGATTGGTACCCCGTTTGGCCGCATCCCCCGAAAAACAACTGCCAAATGCGCCCAGCAATTCGCTTAAACAATTATGTTCAAACACTACCGCATATTGACCGGTTTTGACCGGCCCACCCTCTAACAATGCATCAGCCGTGTCATAGGCCAAGCGGGTTGCAAATGCTTGGTCGAGATCGGCAAAGCGGCGTGACACTGACGCCCCCAAATGCATCGATTGCTTGCCGTCGTGATTGAGCAGTGCTGCCGTGTAGCAGCTAAAACTCCGTTCGCGATGATAGCAGCGTGTGCCCAGGGTATTAGCCAGCAGCTGATACTGGGTTTGCTCACCGTAGCCATTGTAGGGCGCCCCCGTTGCCCGTGGTTGATTGACCACGTCTTGCTCCATCGCGAGTGCCAATGCAATCTTATCTTCAATCGGCGTATTATCCGCTTGAAACAAAGTGGGATCTTGGCTATCGATCTGCTGCCCTTCGGCGCGAATTTTCTGGTCAGGGTCGGCTTTGGTAAAGCTCGCATTCGTTAGCGCGGCGTTGACCATGCTGGCAAGGCTGTCGCTATCTAGCGATTCGGAATAACTGGTGGCAACTTGGTCACCTTTGATCACACGTACGCCGATCACTTGGCCCGCGGTGACTTTGTGCTCGGACAGATCGCCTTGATCCGCCTTCAATGACAAACTTTCACTGGCGTTGGCAATGACGTCTGCGTGGGCCCCTTTTGCCTGAACGAGTGTTAATACCTGATCGACGGCATCGCTTAGGGTTGCTTTCACGTTTTGCTCACTCATGCGTTACCGCCTCCTACTAGGATGTTGTCGACTTTAAGTGCGGGCTGACCCACAGTCGTCGGTACGGCACCACTCACAGAGCCACACATACCCGCGGCGAGGGCGAGATCCTTACCAACCATGCTAATTTCTTTAAGTACTTTCGGACCGGTGCTGATTAACGTTGCAGACTTGAGTGGTGCGGTGATTTGGCCATCTTCTACCAAATAGGCTTCTTGCACCGCGAAGTTAAACTCGCCGGTGCCGGGCTGTACTGAACCACCACCCATTTTTTTAGCATAAATGCCGCGCTCCATGGAGCCAATCATCTTCTCAAGATCATCATTACCCGGCTCAATAAAGGTGTTCCGCATCCGCGAGGTCGGCGCGAACTTGTAAGACTCACGACGGCCTGAGCCGGTGCGTGCATAACCGGTTTTCAGGCTGCCCATATGATCGACCATAAACGAGGTGAGCTTACCGTCTTTGATAAGCTGGGTATGCTGAGTCTCCATACCTTCATCATCGATGTTAATTGAGCCCCATGCGTTGGCTAAGGTGCCATCATCGACGGCGCTAACCACTGGGCTAGCAATCATCTCACCCATTTGATCATGAAACACCGAGGCTTGTTTGGCTACCGAGGTGGTTTCTAGTAAATGGCCACAGGCTTCGTGGAAAATGACCCCACCGAATCCATTTCCAATGACCACGGGCATTTCACCAGAAGGACAGGTTTGGGCGCCGAGTTTGGTTAATGCTTGACGTGCAACGCGTTCGCCCATCGCCACGGGATCAATATCGTGATGAAATTCCCAGCCAGTGAGTGCGCCAGGGGCATCAAAGCCGGTCGATTGCTCTTTTCCATCGGTGGCCACCGCGGTTGCAGCAATCCGAGTGTAATGACGTGTATCGCTAACGTGCAACCCGCGAGAGTTAAAGATCTCAATCTGTTGTTCACGTTGGCCGACGCGACCAATAATTTGTGTGATTTTTTCACTTTCGGCGCGTATACGTTGGTCTACGTGGCGTAAAAAATCGACTTTATCTGCCACATGCTGGTCACGAGATAGAGGTTCAGACACAGGATGTTTGTCATTTAAATGCGACAAATTAAGGGGGCCAGCAGCGGCAATTTGGTCACGCTTATCACGCGCGCAAAGTAAACTGGTCACTTTTTTAAGCTGTTCTTCATCGCGACTATTGGTATAGCCATAAAGGACCTTATGACCGAAAAACAAACGGATACCAATTCCAAAATCAATCCCTGAACTGACTTTATCCACCTCACCAGACAATAACTCGACGTTGCCCGAGTGGTGGTGCTCGACAAAGAGCTCGGCGAAATCTGCGCCCATAAACATGGCGTGATCAATCACCGATTTTGCCGTTGATGGATTCAGCATACTTCCTCCTAAGAAGTGTGTTAGCGAATCTTTTATTCTACCAAGCTTTTATCAGCAATGATCACCACGTTCAGTGAGTGCATGATATTTCATCACTTTCTGTGTAATTGATTGGATGGGAAATGGGGCTTTTCAGTGCATGATTACCAATGGGCGACGACTTTTTCGCGATCCGTTACACTACGTCGATGCAGATAACGAGCAGGATAAAGTAATGAGTCACGTAGCAGCCAACATCATCACTGGCTTTCTTGGAGTGGGCAAAACGACTGCCATTCGTCATTTGCTGGCGAATAAACCTGAGCAAGAGCGCTGGGCGATATTGGTCAATGAGTTTGGTGAAGTGGGTGTCGATGGTGCGATCCTCTCTGAGCAAGGTGCGCTGGTGAAGGAGGTGCCGGGGGGATGCATGTGCTGTGTCGCTGGGTTGCCTATGACGGTAGGCTTGAATACGCTATTAGCGCAAAAGCCGGATCGAATTTTAATTGAGCCGACAGGGCTGGGTCATCCTAAGGATATTATCGGTAAGCTTACCCAGCCGCCTTTCGATACCCATTTGTCGCTACGCGCGATGATGACCTTGGTGGACCCGCGTTGCATTGACGATGTGCGTTATCGTGAAAATCAGAATTTTCACGATCAAATCGCGTTAGCGGATGTGGTGGTCGCCAACAAGCTCGATCAGTGTACTGAAAGGCAAATCGCAACGTTTTATGATTATGTCGCGGCGTTTGATGGCAAGAAAAGCTTGGTGACTGGCGTTGAACACGGCGCGCTCGAGACGGCATGGCTTTCGCTACCTCGGCAAGATCGCAAAGCGCATTATCACCATCATGACAGCAATGCTGAGCCGATGACCACGCTTGCGTTGGGTCCAGATGACATTTTTACCCGCAAAGAAAATCAGGGGCAGGGCTATGTCAGTTGTGGTTGGTTATTTGCCGCGCACTGTTGTTTTCCCTTTGATGCCTTGTATGGGTTATTTAGCAATCTCAATGCTCAGCGAATCAAGGCGGTGGTAAACACCGAAGAGGGATTTTTTGCGTTTAACGTTGCCAATCAGGTTGTCACCGTCACACCCATGTCGATTGAAACGGCAGAGTCACGGATTGAGGTGATTGATATCCAACCCTTACCGTGGGATGAGTTAGAAACTATCTTGCTTTCGTTTCTCGAGCCGCCGGCCGAATAAATCACGCCGTTATAGAAAATGACAATAAAACCGGTCAGTATCACTGACCGGTTTTTATCGACGTTGACGATGGCGTTGGGTTAGCGGGCGTATTTCGCTGTGAGTACTTGCCAGCTGCGTTTTTGTTGATGAAAACGCAGTTTCAAATCTTGATATTGCTGACTTAACTCGGCCTTTTCTACTTTTTCGCGGAATTTATCGCGTTCAAGTGCCAGTAATTGTTTTTTGAGCGTGTAGTAATCAGCCATCTTCGCCACCAAGGTATCGTATTCTTGTTGTAGAATTTGCAAGCGATGTGCGGCATTGGGCTTATTGCTTAGCTTTTGCGTTGCACGCTGAAGCTGCATTGTCGCCCGTGCTTTTTCTATCTTTTCTTCCGGCGTGACACGCAGCTTTTCAGCCAACCCAAGCCAAGAGGCCGTTTTAATTAACCACTTCGTTGGATCAAATTGCCACCAGCGAATGCCGTTGCGGTAATCATTCTCAAAGATGTGATGGAAATTATGGTACCCCTCACCAAAGGTCATAAAGGCTAAAACACCATTATCGCGGGCTGTATTCTTCTCGGTGTACGGTTGACTTCCCCATACGTGGGCCAAGGAGTTAATGAAAAACGTTGTATGGTGGCTGAGCACTAATCGTGTGAAGCCGACCAGTAAAATGGCCCCCCACACATCGCCGTGAATCACGCCAAACGCGATAGGAAAACCAAAGTTAGTTGCCAGTGTCAGGGCCAAGTAGTGCTTGTGCTGCCACATCACGATCTTGTCTTTTTGCAAGTCACGACAATTGCTGTAATCACCATAACGGTCGGGATGATATTCACGTAACATCCAGCCTAGGTGCGAGAACCAAAAGCCGCGTTTCGCCGAGTAAGGGTCGACATCATTGTCATCTACGTGACGATGGTGAATACGGTGATCGGATGACCAATGAAGGGCACTGTTTTGGAGTGCAAACGCGCCCCCAATGGCAAAAATAAACCGCAAGACCGGATGGGCTTGATAAGTTTTGTGGGCCCATAAGCGGTGATAGCCTGCCGTTATCGACAGCCCACAAAAACTAAAGGCGACAATCAGTGCGGTGATCTGCATCCAATCGAAACCATGGTGCCAAGCCCAAAGCGGGGTGCCAATGACCGCGATGAAAAACGTGAGCGTAAATACGCTGATATTTAGCCAAATCAAACGTGGTTTTTGCGGCGGTGAGGTTGTCGTTTTAGTTTCCATAACTCTCATTGTTATTTAAGCGTACACTTGTACGCTAGAATAGATGGGGGTCATCAATTGGTCAAGGCCTCGTCATCTCCTTTGTGCGTAAAATTGTTTCTGGGTTTGTCATCGAAAGATTAATGTTTGAAATGGCTATACTTAGGTAAACATGGGAAAGCGTAGGGAGGATGCCATGGCCTATTCGCTCGTTGGCGTTGTTGGTTTGACGCTTTTTTGATTTTTATAGCTTTGAGGATGTGTGCCGATATGTATACGTGTTCCTTATTCACGAAAGGTTAGGAAGTATGATGTCCTACCCGGCCATACCGCACTTTGTGAAGGCGATGGGCCACCGTGTGGTGAGTTACATCTTGAATGTCACAGAGGCCGAAGGCCGCTTGATTTTAATGCAGAAACTCGGACTAAGCCGGATCCAGCGAGACACGCTGAATCAGTATATCGAGCTGTGCCGTCAGCTACGGGTATCCGCGGTTGACCAGGGAGAAAGTGAACAGTCTTTTTTTTATCGCCTCCCCCATGTGATGCAAAATGGTCGTCATGTCTTTAATGTGTGGCGAGCACAACAAGGGGGAGAGCTTGCGACGCGGATCACCACCGCCGACCCCTTGACCAGTGCATTTTGCCAACTGGCCGGTGAGTTGTATCCCTTGTTTCTGATTAAGGCGGGACAACGCCCGCACCTTTTTTATCGGGGAGCAGGTTACCTGACTGCAGCTATTGAGCAATTCCCTATCAGTAAGTTGGTGCAAAAGCGGATGGCGGCCGATCCTGCCTTATCAAGATTATTCACCACCACTGGCAAAGAGCCACAACAAACGTGTGGTGACTATAAAGACGCCACCGGGCATCGCGGCATGGTGAGTTTAGCCAGTCTCCCTGTCTCCATTTTGGTCAATAGTTATGACTTAATGCGAATACGTGGCGTGGTCAGTGCTGACCGTTTCGTGACGACCGTCCAAGAGATGTTAGACATGGCACGCAGCCTTGCCGATGGTGAGGTCGCGCATATTCCCATGTTTGTAGGATTTCGTAATGCGGCGCTCACGAATTTGGCCGAACTCGATACCAAATGGGGCAGTGTACGGCGCTACACCCCGGGTATTGCTGAATATGTCTTACAAGCGGCGGGGCTGATGGCGAAGCGCCGGAATAATGGCTTTATGTTAGAGTCTGGCTACGCATTTGCGATCAACTTTGGCGACTTTCTTGAAGACGATGATTGGCCCGAGGAGGTTCTGGATGCCGAGGGCGAGCAGCAAACTACCGAGCTGAATATTATTTTATGCATGGCGCTTTGTTATCTTGGCCAACATAAGGCATTTGTCGCGCCAGAGTGGGTGTGGCGTATTGATCCCTTTTCATTGGACAACCGACGACAAGATTTTAGCACCGTAGCGGAAACCAGCGATCCTGTGGCAATTGGTGATGAAGACTTAGTGGATATTGAGCGTTGGAGCATGCTGGTGGATGATACCGATTCCAGCGGGATTCGATTGGCCATGTCTCGCCTCTATGCGGCAGCAAAAAAACCGGTCACACAAGATGCCTTGATGGATGTGATTATTGCGTTACGCAATATATTTGCTGCCAGTGAAGACATTGTCCCGATAAAAGCGGCGCTGACGCATATTGTCGAGCAAGAGACGGACCTTGCTATGATTGATCAGCTTGCCGAGGATTGGCGTGCCTTGTTAACTGGGGAGTTTGATGATGATCCTGAGACCATCCGTGAAAAAGTCTATCAATGCGTCCAGCTGTGTTTAACCTGTTTACGTCATTTCTACGTGCATGCCCCGATGCTGATGACTCGCCCCGACCGGCTGAGCTATCTGTGCGAACACGATGTCACGCAATCAAACGTGAATCCTTAGCGATCTCAAATAATCTCAGTGATTTTTACGGGTTCGACCTCATACCTGGCGAACTTGGTTTATGCTTACAGTGATCACGCTGCCATAGTCTCAGCTAAGAAGTCGAAAAGGAGAGGCTTTTGACCAAACAAATATTGATCACCGATGATTCTGCCCTGGCGCGCAAACAGCTATCTCGAACCTTGCCTCAAGACCTCGATGCTGACGTGCACTTTGCTGAAAACGGTAAAGTGGCACTCGAGGTGCTCAACAGTCAGCCGATCGACATCATGTTTCTAGACTTGACCATGCCAGAATTAGACGGTTATCAAACGTTAGAGGCTATGCAAAAAGCGGGCATGACCACTCCGGTTGTGGTGGTGTCGGGTGATATTCAGCCATTAGCACAGCAGCAAGTGTTGGAGCGAGGCGCGAAAGACTTTGTTAAAAAGCCGATTAGTCGCGAGCGGGTCGATGCGTTAATCAAAGCCTATTTGCCTAATACATCCACTTTAGATACTCAGCGTGCGCAAACGTCGCACGAAAAACTGAGCCGTCGTGATATTTATATGGAAGTCGTGAACATTGCCATGGGCCAGGCGGCGGATAAACTCGCCCGGCACTGCGGTGTGTTTGTCCATATGCCTTTGCCGCAAGTGAATGTGTTTGAGGTGACTGAATTAACCATGACGATTCGCCATCTGGCCCAGTCCAACACCATGAATGGGGTGTGCCAAGGCTTTAGTGGTGAAGGGATCGCTGGTGAAGCGCTGATGTTGATCAGTGACTCGAGTATTACGGAAATGATCCAACTGCTCGACTACCCAGACGACGGTTCGGTGGATAATGAATTAGAGCTCCTTGTGGATGTGAGCAACATTTTAATCAGCGCTTTTCTCCGCGGACTGGGCGATCAGGCGGCGTTAGAGTTTTCGCAAAGCTATCCGGCCTTACTTGGACAACACGCTGACGCTGGCCAATTAATCTCGGCGATGAAGGGATCATGGAAGCGAACAGTGACCATCGAGATCAGTTATCAGATTGATGGTACTCAAATAAAATGCGATCTTCTATTGCTGTTGTTGGATGAATCACTACCGCTACTGGATGCCAAGTTAGCGTACCTGATGGATGAGGAGTAATGGAATGAGCACACAAGATTTTGATCAATTCCATTGGATGCTAGATATGGTGCAGCATATCGATATGGGATTAATCGTACTCGATCGCGATTTTCACATCCAAATGTGGAACGGATTTATGATCCACCATAGCGGCAAACATGCGAAAGATGTACAAGGTCGTTCGCTGTTCGACGTGTTTCCCGAGATCAATGCGTCCTGGTTTCGCGCCAAGTCTCAGCCGGTTTTCGAATTACGATGTCGCAGTTTTATTGTTTGGCAACAGCGACCTTATTTGTTTCGCTGCCGTCATGTGCGCCCGATTACCGGACAGTTACCGTTTATGTACCAAAATATCACCATGCATCCGATGGCCAATACGCGTGGTGAAGTGAATCATATGTTTATTTCGATTCAAGATGTGACCAATGAGGCATTAGCAAGTCAAAGCCCTAAAGCTATAGCGTCATCATAGAGTAAGTACTGCGCGTCATCATAGCGAAATTACTGGTTGCGACTCGATTTTTTAGATAAGCCTTATTTGTGTTTTTGAGATGGAGCGAGCTTTTAACGTCAAATCGTGTCTCGTTTGGGATCGCAGTACGCAAAAATGCCGCCGTTTAATGTCCTTTTCGCATAATACATGGCGGCGTCCGAGCAACTTAATAATGACTCAAACGATTCACCATGTTGAGGGTAACAGGCAATACCTATGCTCGCTGAGAGTGTGACTTCTTGATTGTTATTGACATGAAAGGGCTGGCTTAAACTGGCAATGATCTTTTCAGCCACGCGCCCCGCGTCATCTGGATGGCTGGTGTACTCGAGCAATACGGCAAATTCATCGCCACCAAGGCGAGCAAGTGTATCAGAATTGCGAATACTATTACTCATGCGTTTTGTGGTTTCCACGAGTACGCTGTCACCTACGTCATGGCCGTGGGTATCGTTAATTGCTTTAAAGCCGTCTAAATCAATAAAAAGTAAAGAAAAGTGCGTACCTTGCTGCCGAGCTTGGACCAGTGCTTGGTCGGCGCGCTGTTTGAATGCCATTCGATTGAGGGCACCTGTTAAGGTATCTGTATGGGCCATGTGTTCAAACTGCAGGTACAAACGCTTGGTTTCGTTAATATCTTGGTGTGTACCAACCATGCGGACTGGATTATGGCTCCGATCCCACTCCATGACCTTGCCTTTCGATAATACCCAGACCCAGTATCCCTCTTTATGCAGCATTCTGAACTCACATTCATAATCTGGTGTTAAGCCATCAAAGGCTGAATGAATTTTCTCTTGAACATGAACATAGTCTTCGCTGTGACAGAGTGACTTCCACGTTGCTATCGTGGTCGGAGAAAGCGCTTTTTGGCTGTATCCGATGATTTCGGCCCAGCGATCATTCACTACTAACCGCTCACTAGGGACGTGCCACTCCCATGTGCCTACATGTGTACCACGGATAATTTCATCGAGACGACCACGCTCAAGTTGTAACTCATATTCGGTACGGCGTTTTTTGCGTAACACCAGCCACATTGTGGTCAGTATCACACCGAGAAAGATAATAACCAGTGAAGTCGCAATCAGTTGTTGGTCTGTGCGTTTTTCAAGCTGTTGAGTTTGTTCATCAACCATGTGCTCTAGACGATTTTGGTAATGCCACAAGGATTCTTGTGTGGCGCGAAATTCACTGATGTCGGTGACGATAGAAAAAAGCACTGGACTGCCGCGATAAGAAACCGGAACCGATGAGACTTTAACGGTCCGGGTTGAGCCATCGGCTAACTGGTGACGAAACACAAAATAACGACGTTTTTCTAATGCTGCCAGCTTTCGTTCTTCTGCAACCGATTGAGGAGATAAGTCGTTAATCTCTGTGATGTTCATTTGCGCCAGTGTATCACGCGAATATCCATAAAATTCGCTGGCAGCTGTGTTAGCAGCAAGAATATCGCCTTTATCAGGATCGATTAGCATCATGACCAGTGCATGTTTTTCAAACATCTGGTCAAATAAATCTGCATGAGGTTGTGACGTTGCTAATGTAAACGGCGCCCATAGTATGCAAATAAAAAAGAGGAAAGACTGCTTAATCACACAGAATCACTACCCAATAAAACCTCAAATAAGGGTAACACAAAGGTTAATAATTTGTGTGACAAGGGTAGGGGTTACTGTGCTTCATCGATTATCAGCCCCGATAGGTAGTGCCTTTGTGAGTGAATTCACTTTGTTAATTCAATGTTTGCATATGGTTAGTTTGTACGCGGGCGTTGACACTGGGCTGTCATACGATGAGGGACGTTAGGCAAGCGAGACACACCTGACTCGAGTGCTTTTATGCGAGTGTTGGGAGACGGATGCGTCGAGAGCAGCTCGGGTGGTGCGCCATCAGACGCTTTGGCCATATTGCGCCATAGGTCGACACTGGCACTCGGATTGAAACCGGCTTGATGCATTAATTGCAGGCCAATTTTATCCGATTCTGATTCTTGCGCGCGGTTATAGGGCAACAAAATACCGACTTGCACGCCAAGTCCTAAACCTGCCATTGCCATGGCGGCATGAGGGCTATCTGATAGAGACATACCGGTAACCGTTAGCCCCAGCGCGGCAAGTTGAGAGCGAGAAAGACGTTCATTACTATGATCGGCTAACACATGACCAATTTCATGACCAATAACCGCTGCTAATTGATCGGGCGTCTCTGCAACATTGAGTAGGCCGGTATAGACGCCTACTTTACCGCCTGGTAAAGCAAACGCATTCACTTGCTCACTGTCGAACACCACCACCTCCCATTCGGAAAAATTTGATTGAGGCGGAACCACTTTTAAAATCGCTTGAGTCACGCACTGTACGTACGCATTCACGGCTTTGTCCTGACTGATTGGCTGGGATTGCTTCATTTCCTCAAATGAACGCTGGCCGAGGTCAGCCATTTGATTGCCAGAAAAGAGCAAAAGCTGATTCCGGCCTGTGGGGGAATTTGAGCAGGCTGTAAGTGTGAGGATGAAGCAGATAGACAGAATGACTGTGTGGGCCGTGCGTCGCATGATTGTTTCCTGTATCGTTTTGCCTAACATGGGCGTCACCGAAGCATGCCGTGAACAGCGCTCAGTTAGTACAGGTAATGTACTGTCTTATCGCCCCGGCGTCTACCCAATAGCGCCTAGTGCTCCATCTAAATCTAATGAGCCAAAGCGAGTTAATTTAGGTGGTGGTGAAAGGCGCACCACCACGAAGTAGTGGCTTTAATCAACCCCTTCCTGCTGTTCCAAATATTGTTTAACGATTTCTAATGGCGCACCTCCGCAACTAACCAGACAATAACTTCTGCTGTAAAAAACTGGCTTCCAGTAAAACTTACCCAAGTGTTCAGAAAACTCCTTTCTCACAAGTCTTGATGTGGCAGTTTTTAAACTGTTCACCATTTTACTTGGTTGTATTTTGGGGTTCGCAGAAATTAAAAGGTGTAGGTGGTCTGGTTCACCGTTGCACTCCAAAAGCTCACAATCCCAAGTTTCCAACAACCTTCTATACTGAAGCTCTAAGTACGCGGTAACCTCTGGCGTAATACAGCGACGACGGCATTTAGTTACAAGAACTAAATGGTAGTGAATGTTATATACGCTGTGATTTAGCGTGTTCATGGCTTGTTTTTTCATAACAACTAAATATAATCGGTTGTATGAAAAAAGCAATCCGTAAAGTCACATACAAATTAAAACCATCTGCTTCTCAAGAAGAATCGCTGATGGATTTGTTTGTACATCATCACCAGTTGTACAACTGGGCTTTACGTGATCGCATCGAAACATACCGTGATTCTAATTACGGACTTAACTTTTCAGAGCAATGCAAAATCAACACACTGTGGCGTAACAATCGCAAAGCGCATGGCATTTTCAATGCCAACGCTCAGAGCGAGCAGGTCACTTTAAAGCGTGTTGCACTGGCTTTTGACGGATTTTTTCGTCGATTGAAGAAAGGTGATAAGAAAGCTGGGTTCCCACGTTTTAAACCGTTCCAGCGCTTTAAAGGTTGGGGCTATAAGGCACATGGTGACGGTTGGAAACTTCACCTAAAAGAGAAAAAACATGGCGCAGTTTATCTGGCTAATGTCGGCATCGTTAAGATCCGAGGCAAAGCCAGAAACGCTGGCGGTAAGCCAAAAACTGCCGAGATCATTCGCAAGAATGATGAGTGGTTTATCTCGGTTTCAATGGAATACGATTCCATTGAAAGACAATGTGGCACTGAAGCCATTGGTTTAGATTGGGGTGTTTCTCACTATTTTTCGACTATCGATCAAGATGGTCATTTTGAGCAAGTCGAGAATGCGCGCTATCTCAGGAATAGCAAAGAGCAACTAGCGTCTTTGCAACGTGATTTGGCTTTGGCTAAAAAAGGAACTCGCGCCCACCGCAAACTAAAGCATCAAATTGCCAAACTGCACCAAAAAATCGCCCGTCAAAGGCTCGATTTTACTCACAAAGAAACTGCAAAATTAGTTGAAGTGGCGGCATTGATCGCCACTGAAAAACTTACCGTTAAGAGCATGACTCGCAGTGCCAAAGGCACAGCCGAGAAAAACGGGAAAATGGTAAAACAAAAAGCTGGACTAAATCGGGAAATCCTGAACACAGCGCCAGCCATGACTCTTAATTTGCTGCAATACAAAGCGGCAGAAGCTGGTAGCGAATTTGTTGAAGTACCAACAAAGCAAGTTAAGCCAAGTCAAACCTGTCCAGACTGCGGAGCTAAGAAGAAAAAGACCTTAGCTGAACGGTGGCACTCATGCGAATGTGGCTGTGAGAAGCCCCGTGATGTAGCCAGTGCGCAAGTTAATTTAAACTGGGCGTTAGGTATTCAGGCTGGGAACCAGCCTAAAAAGGCGGCTTAGGCTTTCTTTTTGAAACTCCTTCAAAACGCGCAGCGTTTAGTGGGAGTTGTTCATGGTGCTGCTTTCTTCGTGTTGCGCTAGTCGACGTTGATCATCAGGGCAACCGTTAGCGGTTATTGAATGAATAATAGGTGAGACATGGTGAGCATTTGGAAAAAAAACATGTCGCTCGCGGGGCTAAATGCCTCATCGGCGAATACCTTGGTTGAGCATTTAGGGATTATTTATACGGCGTTTGATGACAACAGCTTAACAGGCACCATGCCGGTTGCCGCGCATACGCATCAACCGCTGGGCATGTTGCACGGCGGTGCGTCGGTGGTGTTGGCTGAAACTTTGGGATCACTCGCCGCTAATATGTGTGTGCCTGAAGGGAAATACTGCGTCGGCCTCGATATTAACGCCAATCATTTACGCGCGATGCGACAAGGCACAGTGACGGGGGTCGCACGCCCGATTCATCTTGGAGCAACCACGCAAGTTTGGAGTATTACCCTCCAAGATGAACGCGGCCGCGATATATGCGTGAGCCGTCTTACGATGGCGGTGCTGACTGATAAAGCACACCGATAAAAGCAGACGCCGTGCAAGTCTGTGGGTAGCCTTGCACGGTTATAGGGGAACCCCAAGTGTCAGTTACTCGTGCGAAGCCGTGACTTCATAGCTGGTAAATTTACGCACATTGATCACGCCAGTATCGAAAATCAAATATTGGCCCTTTATTCCTTTCAATATACCGCTTACGTGCGGATTTTTATCAAAGTTGTGGGAGCTTATCTTGGTTGGGTGTTCAGTGACAGGGTAACTAAATGCCAGTGCGTCTTGCTCAGCCGGCACAATGGCGTCTTGACCAAATTGTAAACGGATATCAGCAAGATCGGATGCAATGGCCTGGGTGAGGCGTTCCGCTTCTGTTGGTAAATCAAGTACGTCGTTGTCCCCCTTGAGAATCGCACGCCAGTTAGTCTTGTCGGCAACGTGTTTAGCGATTGCCACCTCAACCAGGCCAGATACATGGCGGGTTTTCACACGGAAGATTGGCAGGGCCTGCGTTGCGCCTTGATCATGCCAGCGGGTTGGCATTTGGTTCGCGCGTGTGATCCCGACTTTTAGCCCAGACGTGTTGGCGAGATACACGATGTGGTCGGTCATGCAAAACTGCTCGCCCCATTCAGGCTCCCGGCATGTCCCTTGTGCATAATGACAGGTTTCAGGCTTCATAATACACATGTCACAGCGCGCTAGCTTCTTCATGCAGGGATAACAGTGACCTTGTGAATAGCTTTTTTTGGTTTTTCGACCACACGCATCACAAAAGATATTGCCAGTGTGTGTCAGGGTGAGCGTGTGGCCCAGTAGCGGGTTCAGGTGTAGTTCTTGCTCACCGACACGGAGAAAATACTGCACGGATGCGCCTGCTTCGGTGCGCATTTTATTTAAGGTTCCAATCACAACATTGCTCTTATCGTTATAAAGTGCAGAAGTGTAACAAAGGAAAGCCTAAAGCGTTAGGTAGGTCGACGCTGGGACGCACTCGTACCTACCTCTCTTATCATTTCATGCTTACCCGAGCCGATCTTCAAGACTCTTTTGATTGTCGGTCGTGAACTCACGGTAAAGGGTCACTGATACGATTAATACATCTTTATGCGTATCTTCACTGACTTGGTCAATCACAAAGTAGTCAGCATTTTCTTCTTTTACACCACGCTCAACAAGACGAAGCACATCGTCTTGGATATTGCCTTCGATCTCGACATTCGCTGTTTTTTCGAAGTCACCAAAATCAAGCGTTGATTTGGCTATCAGTTCGGGGGCCGCAAGGACTTGAAAAGACAAAAAGGAGGCGCATAACAGCACCGCAGAGAGAGCTTTTTTCATAATATATCGATAAGTCGGTGGATTTGCTGACAACGTAACAAGGGTAGGATGACGCGTTGTCAGCGTGAGGTTAAAATAACGCTGAGGCAATCAGATTAGCGTGTGGCGTCTTCAATATCATCACTAAAGACATCATTGTTGCCCGCTATGTTGGGGCGATGATACGCCGATGTATCATCAAGATAATCGGCTAACAGGTCATCATCTGTTGGGATAACCTGATGCTGTAAACTGTTCATTCTTTCTCCTTGAGTGATCGTTAACCCATCACATATAGCAAGGCTAACGGCTCACTGTGTCAATACCATGACATTCCTAGCGGCATTACGACCTTCTCAACCTTTTGCGATTGGGTCAATCTATTTCGACGCCGACTCAATGCCGAAGCGCGCCACAATCGGGCAGTGGTCGCTGAGCCGGTATGTCATTACCTTGTGGTAGTCAAACTGATACTGAAAACTGTACTGCCACTGTTTGGCAATAGGCTCAGAGACCAAAACATGATCCACTAAGCGGCTGTACATCACCTGGTTCCAGGTTTGAGTACGCCAGTTGTAACGCCGTGCTTTACAGCGTGCTCGCACGTTTTTGGTGACGTTGACAATGTTGGGGGGATTGGCCTCGATTTCAAGGCGATGAGCGTTAAATGTATGCCAAAATGGATCATTATTTTCCCCGATATAGCGATTAAAGTCGCCGGCAATGATAACGTTTTTATCATCACGATCCGCGAGCCATTCCGCGAGCGCTCTGAATTGTTGACTCAGTTTTTTACAGCTGCTTGTGCCTTGGCGTTGGTGAAAACATCCCGACTTGAGATGAACGGATAACAAGTGAATAGGTGCATGGCCAGGAGGCGTGACCACCACATAGGCGCCATAACGCAAAGAAGGGGGGCCAAACAGTCCGGGTAAGGCAATCTCTCGAAAATCTTTCCGATCGTCCACCTGCCAATCTTTGCGCACGGCGATGCCAGTCAGCTGCTGACTGTGAGAAGAGGATTTGAGTGCTGCGTAACGGTCGGAAAAGTAATAGTTATATTTTTCTTTTGGTACCACACGGGCCAGCGCCTCAGGGCTATCGACCTCCTGAAATGCCAACACGTCTGGAGAGATCTGCGCTAATATAGCCGCGAGTTGTAGGTAATCCTCTTCATGGCGAATACCAGCCCGTTGATCGGTCTTTAAGGTTAGCCATTCAAAATTCCATGTTGCTACCGTGAGTGCATAGCTTGGGGCAACATATAGCCCTAGCAGCACCCACAGTCCGACGCGTCGAAGCACGATTGTCCCTTACCTTAATAATTTGCTTTTCACCGTGATCCTACTGCAAATATTCAACGTGTAGGTGAGTTCGCGATCAAATTGCGGACAAGGTTCGATTTTCGCTAACAATTGCAACAATACAGATCAGCAAATTGGAGAACAGATAGGCGTTTAAACGGCCGACTTTGGTTATTCGAAAGTTCGATGATCTGAGTCAACACAATCGATCCCGTATTTGCTATCTAATTCCACATCTTGTGTTTATGATGTTTTTACAATCCTATATATAGTGTGGAGGGCATATGCCAGCGGTAATTAAGCGCGACGGAACACGCGTCCCATTTGATGCAGATCGTATCGTTCAGGCGGTGACGTGTGCGCGAGAATCAGCGCAGTCGCTGCGTGACGTTGAATCATGCCCATTGACTGATGAGGCGATTCGTCGTTTAGCGGATACCATTGCGACGCAATTTGCTGGCGATGCCGAAGTAGACATCGATCACATCCAATATGCGGTAGAAGATGTGCTTATGGCTGGCCCGCATAAAGCGGTCGCGCGCGCGTACATTGAATACCGCCACGATAGAGACATTGCACGAGAGCGCCGAGGTCGACTGAATCATGAGGTGCAAGGGTTGGTCGGTCAAACGAACACCGAGTTGCTGCATGAAAACGCCAACAAAGACAGCAAAGTTATTCCGACGCAACGCGATCTACTCGCGGGCATCGTGGCGAAGCATTACGCCAAACAGCACATGCTACCGAGCGCCGTTGTCCGCGCCCATGAATCCGGCGAAATTCATTACCACGATTTAGACTATGCGCCTTTTTTCCCCATGTTTAATTGCATGTTGATTGACTTAGCCGGCATGTTGCAAAAAGGCTTTAAAATGGGGAACGCAGAAATTGCCCCGCCTAAGTCGATTTCGACCGCCACAGCGGTGACGGCACAAATTATCGCGCAAGTGGCGAGTCATATATACGGTGGCACCACCATCAATCGTATTGATGAGGTGTTAGCGCCTTACGTTGAAGCAAGCTACCAAAAACATTTACTTGTGGCGCGAGAGTGGGCCATTGCTGAGCCCGAGGCATATGCACGAGCAAGAACCGATAAAGAGTGCTTTGATGCGTTTCAATCGCTGGAGTATGAGGTAAACACCTTACATACGGCCAATGGGCAAACCCCGTTTGTTACGTTTGGGTTAGGGCTCGGTGAATCATGGTCTGCGCGTGCAGTACAACGTGCTATTTTAGCCAACCGTATTGCCGGTTTGGGCGAAAATCGCAAAACCGCTGTGTTCCCTAAATTGGTCTTTTGCATTCGCGAGGGCTTAAACCGACAGCCTGACGATCCGAACTATGACATCAAGCAACTTGCGCTTGAATGCGCCTCAAAACGAATGTATCCCGATATTCTCAATTATGACCAAGTTGTATCGGTCACCGGTTCGTTTAAAACCCCGATGGGCTGCCGAAGCTTCTTAAGTGACTATGAAGAAAACGGCGAATTGATCCATGAAGGGCGGAATAACTTGGGCGTGGTCAGTGTCAATTTACCCAGATTGGCGATTGAAGCAGAAGGGGATGAAGACGCCTTTTATGCGCGCCTCGATGCAACGTTAAATATTGCTCGCCAGGCACTCGATACTCGAATTGCGCGTTTTAAAGGGGTAAAAGCCCGCGTGGCGCCCATTTTATATATGGAAGGTGCATGTGGGATCCGCCTTAACCCAGATGATGAAGTCAGTGAGATTTTCAAACATGGCCGAGCATCGATTTCGCTAGGGTATATTGGCCTACACGAAACGATTAATGCCCTTTATGGCAGCACGCCGCATCTTTACGACAGCGTGGTCAAGCAAAAGAAAGCGAAAGCGATTGTCGCCTACTTGCATGATGCGACCGAACGCTGGAAAGAAGAAACAGGCTATGGCTTTAGTTTGTATAGCACCCCGAGTGAGAACCTCTGTAGTCGTTTTTGCCAGCTTGATACGCAAGCCTTTGGTGTGCTTGAAGGGGTGACGGATAAGGGCTATTACACCAACAGCTTTCACCTCGACGTGGAAAAACAAGTCACACCTTACGATAAAATCGATTTCGAAATGGACTATCCACGCTTAGCCAATGGTGGCTTTATTTGCTATGGCGAGTACCCCAACATCCAGCATAATTTAGAAGCGTTGGAGAACGTCTGGGATTATAGCTACGATCGTGTGCCGTACTATGGCACCAATACGCCGATCGATGAATGCTATGAATGTGGGTTTACCGGCGAATTTGATTGCATCAGCAAAGGCTTTACCTGTCCGGCATGTGGTAATCACGACCCAGCGCGCGTGTCGGTGACTCGTCGCGTCTGTGGCTATTTGGGTAGCCCGGATACACGTCCATTTAACCCAGGTAAGCAGCAAGAAGTGATCCGCCGCGTTAAACATATGTAGGGAGTATATCGTGCATTATCACCAATATATCCCGGTCGATATTGTCAATGGGCCTGGGACGCGCTGCACTTTGTTTGTCTCAGGTTGTGAGCATCAATGTCGAGGCTGTTATAACAAAGCCACATGGCCGCTGAAAAGTGGCCACCTTTTCACTGATGTGATTAAAGATCAGATCATTCATGATCTTCTCGATACACGGATCCCGCGGCGCGGTTTGTCGTTAAGTGGTGGCGATCCTTTGCATCCTGCCAACCTCGACAGTGTAAAAGAATTGTTACAAGAAGTGGTGTTAAGTGCCCCGGATAAAGACATTTGGTTGTGGACAGGCTACACGCTGGAACAATTATCCTCTGAGCAGCAAGAGGTGGTGGCGTTGATTGATGTGCTGATCGACGGCAAATTTATCCAAGCAGAGGCCGATCCAAACCTCGTATGGCGGGGGAGTGCCAACCAATGCGTACACTTTCTGTCCGAGCGTGCGCAACATCGACAAGAGAATCACGGGTAAGAGGTTGCCAATTTTCCCGCATGGGGTAGGGTATAGCGTATCTTGAGCATTCAGGCTTAAAAGGACGTATTACTATGTTAGATCTGCTCTCGCCTGCCCAGCAGGATCCCATTCTCTCTTTGTCACTGGCTTATCGTGACGATCCGCGTGAGCATAAAATGGACTTAGGCATTGGCGTTTATCGTGATAGTCATGGTCAAACGCCAATTATGCAAGCCGTTAAAGCGGCACAACAATCCCTAGCGCAAACTCAGCAAACCAAAGCCTATGTTGGCCTGGCCGGCAATGAAAACTTCAACCAAGCTATGGTCGATCTCTTACTCAAAGGGACGGACGTATATGACCGTTGTGCCGCCGTGCAAACACCAGGTGCAAGTGGGGCGCTGCGTATGCTGGCCGATCTGATGAATCTCGCGAAGCCGGTGACTACCGTATGGTTGACAGACCCCAGCTATGTGAACCACAAGCCGGTGATGGAAGCGGCAGGCCTGACGGTGAAATTCTATCCGTATTTTAATCGTGAGACCAAAATGGTGGACGCCGATGCCATGCTGAATGCCTTATCACAGGCGGGCGCGGACGATGTGGTATTGTTACACGGTTGTTGTCATAACCCCACAGGTGCTGATATAAGCCTGAAGGAATGGGAAGCGATCACAGAGCTTGCAAATCGCAACGGATTTACTCCTTTTGTTGATATTGCCTATCAAGGCTTTGGTGATGGGATAGAAGAAGATGCTCGGGGTTTGCGTCTTTTAGCCGATAATGTTGAAGAGTTATTAATTGCGACATCTTGCTCTAAGAGTTTTGGCTTGTATCGAGAACGTACAGGCGCGGCGATTGTGGTGGGTAAATCTGCCCAAGAAGCGCAGAATGCGAAAGGGCGCATCATGCAACTGGCGCGCAGCACCTATACCATGCCACCGGATCACGGTGCCGCAATTGTCGAAACCATTTTGACGGATGATGCGCTTACGCAGCAATGGCGCAATGAAATTAAAGCTATGAACACCCGCATTAATGCCTTACGAGAAGGCTTGACGTCAGCCCTTCGCGATCGCACCGGTGACGGTTATTTTGATTTTATCCAACACCATCGTGGCATGTTTTCCGTACTTGGTCTGACTGGTGAGCAGATCCATCAGTTGCGAGACAAACACGGCGTCTATGCGGTAGGAGATAGCCGGATCAACATTGCTGGCCTAGCAGAGCGACATATCGATAGGTTGGCCGATGCGCTGGTGGATGTGACGTCATAAACAGTGATAATCACATAAAGGCATTAGCATACGCCCGTCGTACTTCGGTATGACGGGTTTTTTATAACTGCGTACACATAATGTGATGTCCCCCCACGCTTTTTTTACAACACAAGATTTCGGTGTCTTATACTCATGTATCTAAGTTGTAAATAAATAGGGAATGTTCATGCAACCGACTCGATCACCGTTTGCCACCATACAAGGTCGATACAGTATCGGATTGATCGTCTTTTTACTGATCGCGACGATCCTGACTGTTTTTAGCATACAGACATGGATTGCACCGACGCTAAAAAAAGAGGGAGAAGAAAGACTTAAGCTTAACCTGAATGAAGTGGGTCGCGATATTACCTTCGCTCTTCGTGAAGTAAAAGCGCAGCAGCGCGCCATTACGCAACTTATCCCAACCTTAACCAGCGCCCAAATCGATACCCAACTACCGCACCTTATTGATCAGTACGGCAACCCTCTGGTATTTGGAGGCGGTATATGGCCACTACCTAATAAACGCCTCGCGGGCGTTGATCGCGCCTCTACCTTTTATCACCGTGATGACAGCGGACAATTGGTTGAAAATACTTACTGGAATAGCGACGAGGCCCCAAATTATTACACCGAACCTTGGCATCGTGCGGGTCAAAATGCGCCTCGGGGAGCATGCGTTTGGGCCAATGCTTATAAAGATGGTGCCAGCGCTCAGCCTCGTACCAATTGTGCCATGGGGATTTATCAGCAAGGCAATTTATATGGTGTAGCAACCATTGATGTCACGCTTGGCTTTTTTAATCAATTGGTCGCAGAAAAGCAAAAAGCCTTAGATGCCAACATTGCCATTGTGGAATCCGATGGCAAGATCCTTAGCCAAAGCCGTGGTGGTTTCACGCGTGACGATGTACTTAAATCGGTCTCACGTTTCAACACGCCTTTCGCCAAGGCTATTGATACGGCTCTAAATCAACAGACGCAGCGTTTGATCTTTGAAGGTAAAGACCAGGAGCAAACTTTATTGCTGTCGCCAGTCTCTGGTACGCCATGGACGCTGGTCGTTGCCAAGCCAACCTCGGCACTCACGGCGCTGAGCGATAAAATTATCACCACCCTTGCTTGGATCCAGTTACCTCTGATCGGCTTATTGCTCGTGGTCATGCTCATTGCGTTTAAGCGACTTCATGGCCGATTTGCGACATTTAAGCAAAATGTGGATAGCTTATCCTCAGGCGATGCGGATCTCACATTACGATTGCCGACAAAAGGTAATGATGAGCTGGATAGCATCTCTCATTCAGTGAATGATTTTATCGCGTACTTGCAAGATTTAGTACAGAAAGTGATGAGCGCAAATCAAACCTGTTCGAACTATGTTGAGCAAATCAGTCATGATGCTAGCCAAACATTGTCGACGTTAGACGCCCATGTAAGAGAAACAGAAGGCGTTGCTACCGCGATTAATCAGCTAAGTGCCTCTGCTTCTGATGTCGCGGAAAACGTTAATCAAAGCCATGATGTCACGCGTCAGATGCAATCAGAAGCCCAGCAAGCGCGTGAAGAGACGCAGGCATCGACACGCAGTGTCTTAGCCCTCGTCGATAACGTGGAAACCAGTGAGCAAAAAGTCGCGCAAATGCGAGAGCATACTAAAGCAATTGAATCCATTCTCGGCGTGATTGGTGATATTGCAGAACAGACTAACTTACTGGCCTTGAATGCGGCGATTGAAGCGGCTCGGGCGGGCGACCAGGGACGCGGTTTTGCGGTTGTCGCGGATGAAGTGAGAAACCTCGCCTCGCGGACGCAACAGAGCACCGGTGAAGTCGATAAGATGTTGGCACAGGTCAGTGACGCTGTGACACAGGCCAGTCAATCCATGCAGGAGACGAGAGAGCAGTGTGTCTCATCCTCAGAGAGTAGCCAACAGGTTGAGCAGCGGATTGAAACCATGACCCAATCGGTGACGCAGGTTGACGAGCTAAGCACGCAAATCGCAACAGCCGCCACCGAGCAAAGCCAGGTCACTGAAGATATTAGTCAAACCATGACGTCTATCCGTGATATCGTCGCCAAGCTGCATCAACATGGGCAAACTACCGAGCAGCGTGCACATGATTTACAAGCGGCAAATGCGGCGTTGCAACAATTAGTGGGGCAATTTAAAGTCTAGCTGCATACTTGCCAAAGGGGCCGAATGCCCCTTTGGCATGTGACTTGTTGTGATGTCACGAATTGTATTAACGTTTGTTTTTGAGGTAACGCTTACGGCGGGCCTCTTTTTTAGCGGCTTTTTCTTCCTCTCGGCGGGCGTTGTCTTCTTCAACCTGCACCAGCTCGGTTTCAATCATGTCCGGTTTCTCTAACGTGAGGCCACCTAGCGCACCGGCGCGTAAATCATGCAACAGCACTTCCGAGGCTTTGTGCAAGTCAACCCGCCCTCCCGCACGCAGACAACCGCGCTTGGCACCAATCGCTTCCATCAACTCAATGTCTGTGTCGGGTAATAGATCAAGCTGATAGCGTTCTTGTAGCCGCTCGGGGTAGGCACTCGCCAAGTACTCCACGGTATAAAAAGCCACTTCGTCGTAGTCCATTGCTGTATCTTTCACAGCGCCGGTTGCCGCGAGACGAAAACCGCTATGTGGATTCTCAACCTTTGGCCATAAAATTCCCGGTGTATCAGAGAGCACCACGCCGTTTTGCAAGTTAATCCGTTGCTGCTGGCGCGTCACGGCGGGCTGGTTACCTGTTTTTGCAATCACTCGACCAGCAAGGCTGTTAATGATGGTGGACTTGCCTACGTTAGGGATCCCCATGATCATCGAGCGAATATTTTTACCCATGGCTTCGCGATGAGGGGCCAGTGCGCGGCACCGCTCCATGATTCGATTGACTTCACTTTGCTGCTGCGTGGTGATTGCCATTGCTGAAACGCCTTGCTCTTGCTCCAAGTGGGCCATCCAAATATCTGTCATGGCCGGATCGGCAAGATCGCGTTTGTTCAGTACTTTGATCACTGGCTTGTCGCCACGCAGTGTGCGGATCAGAGGGTTTTCGCTACTAAAGGGGATGCGTGCGTCGAGCACTTCGATGATCACATCGATCTTAGGGACGACTTCTTCGATTTCCTTTCGAGCCTTGTGCATATGGCCCGGAAACCACTGGATCTTGTTGTTAACCATGTTTGTACAACCTTGCTGATGCGAATGCGCCAACGTCATACAAGTCAGTGGCGCGACAATGGCGCGCATCATACCACTTAACGGTATCGATGAGAAAAGCTGGGGTGTGCTACTAAATAATAACTACTTATCTTTCTTGCTCGGGCTCAACTGCTTATCACACCATTTTTCAATAGAGGGTGCGTATAAGGTGAACAGGCCAATGATCATGGCGATGGCGCAGATTACATAGATAGCTGTCATTACACCCCTCCTTATTGGTTAACTTTAGTATACACCTTGTTTAGCCTTTCCTCGGCCTCAAGTGCCGAGGATGGCCATATTTTTAGGTTAGGTTGATGAAGATGGTTTAGTATCCGTATCAAACTGCTTGATCAGGACTGAGGTATCACTTCGACCGTATCCGCGTTGTTGCAGCTGCCTGTACTGTTGATCCACTTGCTCGGTTAAGGGAAGGTTCACGCCTAATTTGGCGGCTTCTTCTAAACAAAAGCCCAGATCTTTACGCATCCAATCAATCGCAAAGCCAAAATCAAACTGATCCTGTGCCATAGTCGATGCGCGATTGTCCATTTGCCAGGAGCCCGCGGCACCGTGCTTAATGGCATTGAGCATCTTTTCGATATCGAGATCAGCGGATTGCGCGAAGGTGAGTGCCTCGGATAAGCCTTGTAAGACGCCGGCAATACATATTTGGTTGGCCATTTTACAGCGCTGGCCGCTACCATTTGGGCCAATATGCTCAATCGCACTGGCGTAAACAGTCATCACAGGTTCAGCATGACGAAATACAGCAGGATCGCCACCTGCCATAATAGTAAGTTTGCCGTTTTCGGCGCCCGCTTGACCTCCGGAAACAGGCGCATCCAAAAAGTGAATACCTTGTCGGTTACACACGTCGGCAAGTTCAGTCGCCAGCTCTGCAGAGGTGGTAGTGTGATCCACCAAGGTACTGCCTTTTTTCATATTGGCCAGCACACCAATGTCGCCATAGACCACACTGCGTACGTCATCATCGTTACCTACGCACATAAAGACAATGTCAGCGTCAGTGACTGCCTCAGCAGGGGTACATCCACTCTGTCCTTGATAGGTTGTACACCAGCTTTCGGCCTTGCCGGGGGTCCGGTTGTAAACCCGGGTTGGGTAGCCGTTACGTTGCAGGTGGCCGGCCATCGAAAATCCCATCACGCCGAGGCCAATAAAAGCCACTTTGGTCTTGTTCACTTGCATGTCGTCACGCTTCCCTGTTGTGGATTAGGTAGTAATCTATCAAAAACTTAACCTTTCTTGTATATGTCAATGTTAAGCTTGTATCATCTTCTTTTGTGTTGTGGCACGGATTATTATGACAGCACGACAACCATTCTCATTAACCATCGCGCATATTAACGATACGCACTCACACTTTGAGTCTACGCCTGTCTCGCTCAGCTTAGATAGCGAAGACACACGGGTATATGCCAATTGCGGTGGATTCGCACGCATTGCATCGGCGGTGAAGCACTTTCGTCATCAGGCTGAACAAAATCAGCACGGCTTTCTGTTTCTGCACGCCGGTGATTGCTTCCAGGGCACGCTGTATTATTCCTTGTTTAAAGGAAAAGCAAATGCCGACATGCTTAATCGCCTTGGGATCGACGCGATGGCCATCGGTAATCATGAACTGGATCAAGGCAATGGGCCCGTTGCCGATTTTCTCGATGATATTAAGTTTCCTTTACTTGCCGGTAATTGGCATGTGGATGATGAAGCAAAAGACAAGCAAAAACGGGTAAGCGATAAGCCTAGCTTGATGCCATACCTGCCAGAGCACGCACGTGCGAGCACCCTGATCAAAACCTACGCGGGCCACCAGGTTGGTCTGTTTAGCTTGGCGGTTGAGAAAATGGCGGCACTGGCACATCCCGATCACGATACGCCGTTTTTGCCTGCCACCCAGATAGCTAAAAATACGGTGGCGTATTTGCGTGCTCAAGGGGTCAACACCATTATTTTGTTAAGCCACCTTGGTTATGACAAAGACAAGGCACTCGCAGCAGCAGTCAAAGGCATTGATGTGATTGTGGGAGGGCACACACATGTCTTACAAGGCGATTTTCAAAATATTGGTCTCGAGGCCCAAGATCCATACGGGTATCAAGTGAATGATACTTGGATTGTGCAAGCCGGGTGCCATGCGCAATCTATTGGCCGTTTTACGTTATCCATCGATGAAAAAGGTCGGCCAACAGCCTTTAATGGTCAAAATTACGTGCTGCTTGGACGCAGTTTGGCGATGGATGCGTCGCGCGAGCAGCAATTAACCGCCACTTCTTATCAAGCGGCGCGCGACTATCTGAATAGTCAGTCGAATGTACTCATTTTGCCGAGTGATTTAGATCTAAAACACCACTTGCAACAGACGTATCGTCCACAAGTGGCACAATTAGAGCGTGATATTGTCACGCATGTGCCTGAGCGTTTACGCCATGTTCGCGTCCCTGACGGCGAAGGCAGTAGCGACGTGGCCCCTTTGGTCACCGAGAGTTTTCTTTGGGCGGCGCGTGAGCAAGGGATTGATGCGGAGTTTGCGATACATAATGCGGGAGGGGTTCGAGTTGGATTGAACGCTGGCCCGCTTTCTGCTGCATTAATTGCCGGTACACTGCTGCCGTTTGCGATCGACGTGATCGCGTATCGAGTGACAGGCGAACAAATCCGCAGCGCGTTAGAAGGGGCAATCAACAACGCGACCAACAATGGCGTTGCTGGCCTTGGGACCGGCAGTTTCCCGTATTGTGCCGCTATCCGTTATCGTTATGAAGCGTGGCGCCCGATGGGGCAGCGCATCACCCAATTAGAAATCAAACGGGGTGAGCATTGGGTGGCGATGGACGATGCGCACCGATATACCGGTGTGTCCTCATCTTATACGGCACAAGGTAAAGAGGGCTATGACGCACTGCAGACAGGCCGTCGTCGCTCAATTGGTTTATCAATGGCGGAGTGTTTTATTCGGTATGCACGGCAGCAAAACGCACTCGCGCTCCCGAGCCAGCCTTTAGTGTGTTATTTGAGTACACCCGATCAGACACAAACCTGTTGGGGTCAATAACTTGGCCCATCCTTTGCTTATTCATCGATAGGTTGCACGTTCGGCATAACGTTGCCGTTAGATTAAGTTTGGGTCGTTATTGTCGATAACAGTAATAGGTGCCCTGAATGTAGCCATACTATCGAAAGGTGAAGGTGATGGAAAAACGTGATTGGTTTGATGTGGGGTTGATTAGCTTTTGGCTGATAGCTTGGGCATCTTTGGTTTATTTTGTACCGGTTGTATAAACGAGCCGCGCTAGGGTACCTGCGTGTCAGCGCGATGCGCGTGACGCATGGCCCAGCGAACCAAAAGTGGCTGTAAGTAAATGGGTAACTGAATGGCACCGATTAAGGGTAAAAATACCGGGCCAAGTGCGACGCCGGCAACAGTATAGGTCAGTAATACATTGCGATTTACAGCGGTCACCGCAGCGATCATACTGGCTGCTTGTCCTTGTCGCCGGTATAAACCGAAGGCAATGGTAAAAAAAAGCATGCAAAGTGCGACTGAAATTGCTAACAGTTCTAGGGCATACGCTTGATCTTTTTGCCAGGTTTCTCCAAATGGCCCCACCAGTCCCAAAGGAAAGCTAAACACCAGCACAATAGTAAACTGTGCGAGCTTGCCGTGAATGCGTTTGAGTTTTTCGGGCTTAACCAGCGCGTGAAAAATCGCAGCGAACGCCATGGGGCCGAAAATAAATACCACTAATCGAATCACGTAGCTTTGTAAATCGAGTGAAAAAGCATCACCACTGAATATTGTTAAATTGACGAATAAGACAACTGGCATCAGCAACGTTGAGGCGATGGTGTAGGCCATGGCGATCAGCGCGTCCATGCCTAACGAACGGATAATGGCGGGTGTGGCAAACAAGGAGCCGGTTGCGCAGATCCCACTAATCGCGAGTAATAACCCTGTCGATGCACCCAATAACCAAGCGATCGAACAGGTTATCAGCGTTAATACCACCGCATGAATAAATGCATATACCCACACTTGCCACTGGCCCAGTGCTTTTACCAGTAAACCTTGGTGGATGCCAAGCAGTGTAAATAGCATCAGCGCAAACAAAACATAGGGAAGAAAAGGAAACAACGCTAGCGATACCGCTGGAAATGCAAAGCCAATCAGCGCAGCAATAAAAAGAAAGATCGCAGAGTGTCGGGCTAGAAACGCAAGCATGGTCAACACCTTAGTGACATGTGTAACATTGATGTTATCAGGTTTTAATTGATAATCGAGCGATAAATCGCCATTTTTAATAAGTAAGACACGGCTATGTGCAAGTGACAAGGTATCGCATGGGTGTGGAGACGGCTTTCAAACAAAATAAATATAATGACAGCTCAAGGGCACATAAAAGCAAATAGGCGCTTTTTTAACCGTAAGTTAACATGGTTTTCTGATTAGCGATTGCTTGCTTTTCGGATTATAAAAACTAATCCTATGCTTTAATTTTCATCAATTTATCATTGTGGGTTAGCCACCTATACTACGCGCCGAGTGATTCAGAAAATAAAGCGAGGATCGTATGACGACTGCAACGGTTAATATGACACGTTCACGTCGATCTTACGCGGTAACTATCAAAGGACTGATCGCTCATGCCATGGATGTGTTGTTTACCCGCAGCACGCAAGCACCTGCTTATGATGCAAGCCGTTTACCGGCGCATTTGCAGCGTGATATCGGCATAAACCGATAAGACGACAAAAACGTAGACAGAACGCGAAACGCCACATCATCGAGATGTGGCGTTTTTTTATTTGTGGTTTAATCACCCTTGGCATTAACCAATCATATATTGCCTGATTTGTCCGAGCCGAAAGATAAAAAGGAGTAAAGAAAGATGGGATGGTTTTCCGCACTTTTTTCTGGTGGTCAATCGAAACAAGCTAAAGCGACTGTGACCCCAACAGATTACAAAGGCTATTTGATTTACCCCGAAGCGACCGCATAAAGCGGCCAGTACCGTGTATGCGGGCGTATTTGCAAAGAAATCGATGAACAGGTGATGACCCATCACTTTATCCGTTCTGATCTATTGGGAAATCAAGACGATGCAAATAGCTTGATGATCACAAAGGCCAAAATGATGATTGACCAGAATGGCGACAAGATTTTTGCGCGTGGCGGTTAGGCGATGCTGAGTGATACCAAAATTAATGCATAACTATGAACAATAAAAACAGATAAATTGTCGATTGGATCACATTTATACCCTAATGGCGATCCTCGCCCTGTGGTGATTAAGGAATAAACTCGTTAAGTTAAGGCTGTTGCGTTGCTAAGCACAAATTACTGACCCCCGCAACTGAGTGAACAATGGGTAAAACCGTTTTCAATACGAATTTAGTCAGTGAATGTCTCTCAGGTGGTACTCACCTGTGACGATTAAAAAATTTTTTATAAGCCAACATTCAGGGAATAGCTATGCAGATTGGTGTTCCAAAAGAGAGGCTCGTTAATGAAACGAGGGTAGCTGCGACGCCAAAGTCGGTGGAACAGCTTATCAAACTCGGTTTTGACGTAGTGGTAGAAAAGGGAGCGGGCGAAAAAGCAAGCTTCGAAGATACTGCGTACGAACTTGCCGGGGCGACCATTGTTGATACGGATGCCGTTTGGCAGTCTGAGGTCATATTTAAAGTCAACGCACCGGGTGTGATTGAACAAACCGGTCAAGATGAAGTGGAACGACTACAAGCAGGCACCACGCTTGTCAGCTTTATCTGGCCTGCCCAAAACGAAGAGCTGCTTGAGCGATTATCGGCGCGCAATGTTAATGTGATGGCGATGGATGCCGTGCCGCGGATTTCTCGYGCACAATCTTTAGACGCGCTAAGCTCGATGGCAAACATTGCGGGCTATCGCGCTATTGTCGAAGCGGCCCACGAATTTGGCCGTTTCTTTACCGGGCAAATCACCGCGGCCGGTAAAGTACCGCCTGCCAAGGTATTTGTTGCCGGTGCCGGGGTGGCAGGTCTGGCTGCGATTGGCGCTGCCGGGAGCCTAGGTGCCATTGTTCGTGCCTTTGATGTTCGCCCAGAGGTGAAAGAACAAGTTGAAAGCATGGGCGCTGACTTTCTTGAAGTGGACTTCAAACAAGACAGTGCAGGCAGCAGTGATGGCTATGCCAAAGAGATGTCGGATGAATTCAATCAGGCTGCGCAAAAGCTCTATGCGCAACAAGCAGAAGATGTCGATATTATCGTCACCACGGCGCTGATCCCTGGTAAACCTGCGCCAACGCTGATTACCAAAGAGATGGTAGACAGCATGAAATCCGGGAGTGTGATTGTTGATTTGGCAGCCGCCAATGGTGGCAACTGTGAGTACACCGAAAAAGACCAAGTCATCACCACGCCAAATGGGGTCAAAGTGATTGGCTATACCGATATGGTAGGGCGCTTGCCGACTCAGTCATCACAACTGTATGCCACTAACTTGGTTAACCTCACCAAACTGCTTTGCAAAGAAAAAGACGGCAATATTGCCATTGATTTTGACGATGTAGTCGTACGTGGCGTCACCGTTATTAAAGAAGGCGAAGTGACGTGGCCTGCACCGCCGATTCAAGTGTCGGCACAACCGAAAGCGGAACCTAAACCCGAACCTGCACCGAAAGCAGAGGCGAAAAAAACGTCACGGGCAACCAAGTATGGCTTAATGGCCGCCGGGTTGGGGGCGTTTGGCTGGGTTGCCAACTACGCCCCAAGTGAGTTCCTTTCTCATTTGACCGTGTTTGTGCTTGCCTGTGTTGTAGGCTACTACGTGGTCTGGAATGTAACCCATGCGCTACACACGCCACTGATGTCCGTCACCAATGCGATTTCAGGCATCATTATCGTCGGGGCGCTATTGCAAGTAGGACAAGGGATCGGTTTTGTTACCTTCCTCTCCTTCATTGCCGTGTTGATCGCCAGTATCAATATTTTTGGCGGCTTTACTGTTACAAAGCGCATGCTTGAAATGTTCCGTAAAGGGTAAGGAGAAAGAATGTCTGAAGGATTGGTACAAGCTGCGTATATTGTTGCCGCACTCTGTTTCATTCTGAGTTTGGCTGGGCTCTCAAAGCAAGAGTCTGCGCGTGCCGGTAACTACTACGGGATTACCGGGATGGCCATCGCGCTGGTGGCGACGATTTGGGGTCCCGATGTTCAAGGCGTTGGTTGGATTATACTCGCGATGGTCATTGGCGGCGCGATTGGTATTTACTACGCCAAACGGGTTGAGATGACCGAAATGCCGGAGCTGGTGGCGATGCTGCACAGTTTTGTCGGCCTGGCGGCGGTATTAGTCGGTTTTAACACCTATATTGATCATCCACCGCTGACCGGTGCGATGCTTAATATTCACTTAGTTGAGATCTTCTTAGGCGTGTTTATCGGTGCAGTGACTTTCACCGGGTCGATTGTCGCCTTTGGTAAACTGCGTGGCGTGATCTCGTCGAAAGCGCTGGCGTTACCGCATCGTCATAAGCTTAACCTTGCCGCCGTCGTGGTTTCCTTTTTACTGTTGATTAACTTCGTCAATGCCGAAGGCTCCACGTTCGCACTCATTGTAGTGACGCTCATCGCGCTGGCCTTTGGTTATCACCTTGTCGCTTCGATTGGCGGCGCAGACATGCCGGTTGTGGTGTCTATGCTGAACTCGTATTCCGGTTGGGCAGCGGCAGCGGCAGGCTTTATGCTGGCGAACGATCTACTGATCGTCACGGGGGCATTGGTCGGCTCATCGGGTGCCATTTTGTCTTACATCATGTGTAAGGCCATGAACCGCTCATTCATTAGTGTGATTGCTGGTGGCTTTGGTTCAGATGGCACCGCGTCATCGGGTGATGAAGAGGTCGGTGAATACCGCGAGAGTACCGCTGAAGAAGTCGCAGAAATGCTAAAAGACTCCAACAGTGTTGTGATCGCACCCGGCTATGGTATGGCCGTTGCGCAAGCGCAATATCCTGTTTACGAAGTAACAGAAAAACTGCGTAATATGGGCATTGACGTGCGATTCGCGATTCACCCCGTTGCAGGGCGTTTGCCTGGGCATATGAATGTGTTGCTCGCAGAAGCGAAAGTCCCCTATGACATCGTCTTAGAGATGGATGAAATTAATGATGATTTCCCGGATACGGATACGGTACTGGTGATCGGGGCTAACGACACAGTTAACCCCGCTGCAACAGATGATCCCTCTAGCCCCATTGCAGGCATGCCTGTACTTGAAGTCTGGAATGCTAAAAATGTGGTGGTCTTTAAACGTTCAATGAATACCGGCTATGCTGGGGTACAAAATCCATTGTTCTTTAAAGACAACAGCACCATGCTCTTTGGCGATGCCAAGCAAAGCGTCGAGGCGATTTCTAAGGCGCTATAGCCCAATAGCCTGCTAATAAATTAAAGCACTATTGCTCAGAAGAGCCAGTTAATTGACTGGCTCTTTTTTATGCGTAGTCGGTAGCTGCGGCAGTGAGTACAGCTCTGATCTTCTCCTCGCAATGAACAGAATCATACCTTTGATTCGAGAGCTTGCATCCGAGCGGCGCGAACTTACAATGCACTGACATTATTTCAATGTTTGGTGGTAAGCTGTCACTATGCGAATTCTGCTGCTAATCATTTTCACGCTGACAGCCTGGCCAGCCATGGCGGCGACGACATTTTCAGAGCAAATGACTGCGTTCCGAGCGCAGTTGCTTTTGGCGGATCCTATTGCGCGTTATAACCTCATCGGTATTAACCGTGCCTTTCCGCGGGTGTTGCTAAGTCCAGATAGCCTATTACCACAGACGACTCGTTATCCGTTAAAAGATATTCGCCGGCTCTATCAGGCTGCGCAAAAGTGTCAAGGACCTTGGCCGGTGAATCCGCAAGTGACAGAGCCTTTGGTGTTTACTCGTGCCATGTGTAATAACACCCAGCTTCCGGTGGCTTGGTTTTCTCGCTCGGGATTTATTCATCCCGGTGGCGGGAGCTATGCGGCCAAATACGTGGAGAAATACCCCGCGCGACGTAGCGAACTTGTGCGCTTTTTTCATATCCAAGAGCGACCAAAAGCCGAGCCTGACAGTTTACTCGGTCGGCTACAAAGAATGGATTCATCAGCGGTCGAGGCTCTAAATGGCGGCGCTAAAGCCTTGGTCAGTCAAAATGAAATGTGGATCCGTGTGGGCAGCTATTACCATTTGTATGCCGCGCAGCAATGGCAGCCTCTTGTCGCTGAATTTGATTTGCTTCTTACGCCTCGGGGGGAGCAAGATTTTTGTTTGGCCCGTGTGGGGAACATTTGTTGGAATGAAGAAAAAGCGCCCAGCTATTGGCCTTATCTTGTCGGCGCGCTGATTATCATCAACCTGGTTGCCCTCGGTGGTTGGGCATTTAACCGATGGACGGTACAGCGTCGGTTGATGCAAGAGCGTATGCTGGTATTACAAATATTGACGCACGAGTTACGTACCCCCATTGCCAGCTTGTCGATGACGGTTGAGGGGTTTCGGCGTAAATTCGATACGTTACCAGAGCCCTTTTATGATGAGTTTCGTCGTTTGTGTGAAGATTCAAGGCGTCTAAAACAGCTGGCGGAAGCGAGTAAGGATTACTTGCAGTCGAATCAAAAGCCATTGGGCAAAGAAACGATTCCGTCTATCGAAGAATGGTTAGGATACATTTGTGAAGAACATCAAGTGACGCTTCAGGTGAGTCAAGATGGCGCGGTGCGGGCCAATGTCTATTGGTTGACGACATCATTGAACAATTTGATTGCTAATGCGGTCAATTRTGGTGTCGCCCCGGTTGAAGTGCATGCAAAGGTATCAGCGGATCGTTTCACCATTGCAATATGTGACCAAGGCGATCTAACCGCCAAGGATTGGAAGCACATACGTAAACCCTTTGTCAGCCAAAGCGGTCTTGGGCTCGGGCTGACGATCGTAGAATCGATGATTGAGAGAATGGGGGGCAAGTTAATCCTTTCTGGTCCACCCACCACATTTACTTTGGAGATTCATTGTGACGCAACCGACGTTACTTCTGGTTGAAGATGATGCCAATCTAGCAGACGGCTTATTGGCAAGTTTGGAGCAAGCGGGCTACCAGTGTTTATATGCTGATAGTGCGACGAAAGTTGCTGAGTTATGGCGAGATGCGGATCTTGTCATCTTGGACCGCCAACTGCCTGAAGGCGACTCAATCGAATGGCTCGCGGATTGGAATAAACTCAAAACCGTGCCAGTGATCTTGCTGACAGCCATGGTGTCCGTGCGTGATCGCGTTGGCGGATTAGACTCGGGCGCTACCGATTATATCACTAAACCCTTTGCCGAAGCAGAGCTGCTCGCGCGCGTGCGTGTTCATCTTCGTCACCCTGTCGGAGAAGCGGAAATATCGAGTGACGATCTCGTAATCAATGAGGTGAGAATCGATACCGCGAGTCGTGCAGTCTTTTGTGGTGACCAAGAGATGACATTGACACGCACTGAGTTTGACTTGTTGCATTTCCTCGCCAAAAACGCAGGGCGTGTATTTACGCGTGATGAATTGCTCGATCAAGTGTGGGGGTATAACCATTATCCTACCACGCGTACGGTTGACACCCATATATTACAACTACGCCAGAAGCTGCCCTCGGTGAATATCGAGACGCTACGTGGCGTCGGCTATCGCATGAAGGCATGATGAAAACGCGCGCTCTCTTTGGACTATTAGCAACTATGCTGGGTGCTGGTGGCGCGCAGGCTGCGTGGTTTAACGGCAATGACGCGTTAACCAGTGCCCATCAGCGCCTATTAAATGGAAAAACCGCAGCCAGTGTAGAGGCCATGATTGAAGCCTGGCAGCAACCCAATCTTTCTGCTGCCAAGCAGGATCATCTCGCTCAGCTGCTTGCGCTCGCGATCACGGAAGACTGTGGGCGCAGTTTAAGCCAAAAGACATTGCCTGATTGGTTGAGCAATATATCTGTGCGTCGCGAAACGGTCCAAACCACGAGTCGGGTGTATTATCGGCTCCAAGTGTCAGGGGAGTCGCAAACGGGGGTGAATGCACTCACGTTAAAAAAATGGCCGGATCAAACGGTGATGCGTGGTGAGTTCTCTCCGGCGCAGCAACACGGTTGGCGTTTGATCAAAGATGGCCTTTCCGATCCTATTTCCCAAGGTCTTTATCAACTCACAGCCGAGTCAGTATCAGGCCATACGTGGTCGAGTTGGTTGCTTCTCACCCAGCCTCAGCCACGTCAAACATTGAGCTGGAAAGATACCCGAAGCTGGCACATTGCCCCTTTTGATGATTTTAACTCAACTTGTCAACGGCCCTTTCTGAGCCTTAACCTGTATCCGCACAATCAACCGGATGGTGCCCCGATCTGGTCTGCTGAAAAGCATAAGCGGCTTCCTACCCAGCTGCCAATGTTAGATGTGCCTAATGGTCAATACTGGTTTAGTGTTGCCCTGATTGAAAGGCGCTGGCAGGGCGCGCTGTCAATTGAAGAAGTTCAGCGTATCGGCCGGGCGATTGATTTACCGGATTTGGATCCTGACGCTTTAAATAGGATAGCGCCGAGCCGCTCGGACAAACAAAGTGACGAATAAATAGGCATTTGCGTTATGGTCAATTTGATAAAGTTCACACCTTTTTAGTGAGATCGGTCCAATTTTTCACTTTTACCTCTATGCTTGCCTTTCAAATAGMAAATCAAAACATAGGGGTAACGCAATGACCTTTAAAACAAAAGCGCTTGTGGTGGCACTGGTCGCATGCTCAACCAGTGCGTTGGCGGCGACTAACCCAACCGATGCCCGTGCCAATGCCATGGGTGGGGTAGGCGTGGCATCGGGGGATTATCTTTCCGCAGGCTTTCATAACCCAGCTTTGGCTGCACTTGATCCCGATAGCGCGTTTGGGGTGCTTATCCCGTATATTGGTGCCGAAGCGCGAGATCCCGATGAGCTTATTGACGGCCTCGATGATGTCGCCGATGCGTTTGACCAACAAGATGCAACAAAAATTGAATCTTCACTGAGAGCGGTGCAAGGCGATAAAGCCTACGTCAATGCCGGTGTTGGTGCTGCGGTGGGGATTCCCACAGGCTCTATCTCGGCGACACTCTATACATCTGGGTTAATTGAGGGAGCAGTCTTAACAGATATCGATTCCGATGACTTTAATCAATCAACTGGTAACTTTACACCAGAATCCTCAGCAACCATTCTTGCCGCCGGGGTTGGTGAGTTAGGGGTCGCACTGGCAACCAACCTTGATATTGCCGGCCAGCGCGTTGCGGTGGGCGTGACGCCGAAACTACAGAGAATTACCACCTATAATTACGGCGTCGCGGTTGACGACTACGATACGGATGATTGGGATGACAGCCGCTACCGCGAAGAAGAAAATGCTTTCAATCTTGATTTGGGCGCCGTGTGGCAATCGGGCCCGTACCAGATCGGCCTTGCCGGTAAGAACCTAGTTAGCCAAGATGTCGATACCGTAACCATCAATAACAACCGTTTCACTTATGAGCTTGAGCCGCAATTTACCCTGGGCTCGGCGTTTGTGTCTGACTTTGTGACCGTTGCTGCCGATTTAGATCTCAACAAGAAAAGCGGCTTTAAAGGTACGCTTAATGTGGATGATGACACCCAGTTTTTCCGAGTCGGGGCAGAGTTTGACGCCTTTGGCCATGCGCAACTACGCACCGGCTATCGTGCGGATCTAGAAGACAATGTCGATAATGCCTTTACCCTCGGTCTTGGTTTATCCCCCTTTGGTGTCGCCAATCTTGATATCGCCGCGAGTATCATCGATAGCAACAGCTATGGTGGTTCCGCTCAGCTGGCCTTTACGTTTTAAATCAGTTACTGCATGACAAATGATTGGGCAGGCCCTAAAATGGCCTGCCTTTTTTAATCATCACTTACCAATCATTGATCATCAAGAGAGTAACCGAATGTTTGACGGCGTTACGCTAAACCACGAGCAACAACAAGAAGCGGCAGAGCGCATTCACGCGCTGATGGCAAAAGGCATGAGCAGCGGTGAGGCGATTATGCAGGTTGCCAATGAAATACGTTCGCAAGCAGCGCAAGCGGCTCAAGCCTCTTCGTCTGAAGAGTGAGACACACTGCAAACATATTGTGTTTTTATTTACAATTCCAACAATCCCTGATTAATTTAAAGTAGGTCAGTAAAGGAGTGTTGGATGGGTAGTCGGCTGGAACAAGCGCGAGAGTGGGCGAGGGTGCGACATGCCCTCCAGCGGTATGGCGCTCAGCCCTATCGTTGTCACCTGGATCATGTCGAGCGGATTGCCACGCCTTTTGGTGAACAAGCACGTATTGTGGCGCAACTGCACGATATTTTGGAAGACACCGCGACGCGTGTGGATGAGATCTCTGCGCTTTTCGGCCCCACGGTAGCCCGCGCTGTGATGCTGGTGACCGATCCGCGCCGACCCAATCGCGAAGAGCGAAAACGCGCGTTAAACCAGCGTTTGATTGTGCTTGATGTCACGGATGAGGCGGCTTGGCTTGCCTTGGTGGTAAAAACCTGTGATCGACTCGCGAACGTCATTGCCAGTAGTGAACACAGCCCAAAACGGTTTGAGCAATATCAACGCGAACACGGCGGCTTTCGCGTTGCTGTATATCGCCCCGGTTTGTGTGACAACTTATGGCAAGAGCTAGATGGTTTGATTGATGCCGGCCAACACGCAGACCGACATCCTGATCATCAGCTCCACGCGTCGATCTCTTAGCCGCTGTTTTCGACGACGCGGTTAATGCTTAGTCGTTAGTTATCTAAGTCATACACAGTCGGGACGGGCTGTCGTTTGTGCTGCGTTGCCTGGTACACCTTAATAATCTTCTCTTTCACCGCATTATCGACTGGCTTACCTTCAAGAAAATCATCAATTTGCTCATACGTGAGTTGTAATGCGTCTTCGTCGGCTTTTTGTGGCGATAAGTCTTCCAAATCCGCGGTAGGGACTTTATGAACTAACACATCCGGCGCCTCTAAGTGGGCGGCAAGTTGACGCACTTGGCGTTTATTGAGACCAAATAAAGGGGCAAGATCGCAGGCGCCATCGCCGAATTTGGTATAAAAGCCGGTGATGTTCTCTGCCGAGTGATCGGTGCCGAGGACCAAACCTTGGGTTAAACCGGCAATTTCATACTGTGCAACCATTCGGGCGCGTGCTTTAACATTGCCTTTGGCAAAATCAATCCGCCCTTCGTTTGCTGGCAATAGCCCAACTTCCGACACTGCATCGAGTACCGATTGATGTGTACCGTCGACACCGGGTTTTACATTGACGGTCACGGTTTTACTTGGTTGGATAAATGATAGCGCGAGTTGGGCTTCATCCTCATCTTTTTGCTCACCGTAGGGTAAGCGTACCGCGATAAACTGATATTGCTCGGTGCCTGCGGCTTGATTAAGTTCGTCAACGGCTAATTGTGCCAGTTTTCCACATGTTGAAGAATCGACGCCTCCACTAATGCCTAATACAAGGCTCCGGGTTCCTGAACGTTGTAGCATGGCTTTGATAAACGCAATGCGGCGGCGTACTTCGAGCGCTGGGTCAATCGTGGGTTGCACGCGCATTTCTTCGCGGATCGGGTGTTCCATGTTGTGTTCCTCTTTTTAACTCTGGCATGCGACTTTAATGAAGGTTTGGCTGCGTATTATTGTGCATGATCTCTGGCGCGTTGGGTATAGCCAAATCAATCCCTTCGCGTTGCGGGTTACGTGTTAGGTTTTTGATTGGTTTCATGGCATCATTGTGCGCGATATCCACCGTATCCAGAATGGTTCGGCCAGAATGGTTCGGCCAGAATGGTTTGGCTAAGAGAATACGATGACAGAGCAAATTGCAGTGTTTGGTAGCGCTTTTAATCCGCCGACGCAAGGCCATGCGTCGGTATTAGCACAACTGAATCACTTTGATCAGGTATTGCTGGTCCCTAGCTACAAGCATGCTTGGGGGAAAGCGATGGCGCCTTATGACACTCGCTGTGCGTGGGTGCGGACGTTTATCGATGATGTCGCGCTCTCGAACCTGACACTATGTCAACGCGAGGCATCGCTTGGCGCTGAAGGTGACCCTGTCACAACGTTTATGCTACTGAGTGCGTTACAGCAAGATTATCCAGAGGCCGCGTTAACTTTTGTTGTTGGACCAGACAACTTGGTTAAGTTTGGTCAATTCGCGAACAGTGACAAGATCCTTGCGCGCTGGTCTGTATTAGGGATGCCAGAAAAAGTGGTGGTTCGAAGTACCCACATACGTGAACGACTCCAACAGGGACTACCCATTAGTGAGTTAACCACCCCGAACGTCGCGGCACAGCTAACCGACTCAGCGTTCAGGGCGTATTAGCACATGATAGATTGATTCGTCTTGTGTATCACGCCTCGAAGGTGTCGGTATAACGCGCATACAGTGATTCTGCCTGCGCGTGTGCGATGCCGATATGAGCCGCGGCTTTGATTAATGTTTGCCCGGATTTGAGGGCGGCACGGAGTCGTCTCACGATAAAATACTCGTGTAAGTCTTCCATGGTCAGTTGTGTGAGAGCTTGTAATTGATAGTGTTGTTCAGCGTTTGCGGGCGGTTGACCTGCTTGTGCCCGTGTTACGCAGTCTGCCAAGATTTGGGTTTGTCGATTGAGTGTTTGCAACGGTGTCATGAGTGAAACCTGATCTAATGCGACAGCGTGAAGCCGGCGTGCTTGCGCTGATGATGACGGCTGATATCCTGACGTAAGCAGTGCACAAAGGCTGGCAACAAGTAGGGGGGACACCTCGACATGCCCAACTTGTGTAGGCAGCTTCTGCGTGACACGTGGCGATATGGCCAGTTGATGTACTCGTGTGTTTGGCGTGATGGTCAGGGCATGCAAACATTCAAATGGAAGCCAAAATCCTTGACCACTATGCACAGGGATGTCGGCTTTCCCTAAGCGAACAAATACGACGCCGTCTTCAACAAACAGCAAATTGGCCGAGTAACGACGCTTACGAGGCGTAAAAGTCAGTGATGATGATTGGTAAAACGTATGTTCGCTGGTGTACTTCATAATGGCGTCTCAATGTAACAAGGCGGCAATGGTGAGCACTTTTGCTGTTAAGGTCAAGTACACACCCCGAAAGGGAACCCTTTTGGTGCAATAAGGTCTGACCTCCAACCTGTGGAAAATATCGGTGGATTCACTTTGAATCCTTGTTTGGCTGCGTAAAATAGCGCGGTTTTTATTAGCTATAATGGAAGAACGTGCAGACAGTTAACGATCCCTATCAAGAGATTCGTCCTTATTATGACGAAGAAGTTCCAGGTGCGATTCAGCGTCTTATTCAAGATGATGAATTTATCAATGCGATTCTGTCTTATCGCTATCCACACGCATCAGGCCCGCTCGGTTGGCTACTCAAGCCTGCGCTAAAACTGTATCTGACCAAAAAGTGGAATAACATCAGAACCGTACAGGATGTGCAGCTACATGTTGCCAGCTATATGCGCAAGATGATCAAAACAAGCTGCGATAAAGTCACGGTCTCCGGTGTTGAAAATCTCGACCCAAGCCAAGCGTACCTCTTTGTCTCGAATCATCGGGATATTGCCATGGATCCCGCCTTAGTGAATTGGTGTTTGCATCAGCGCGGATTAGATACGGTAAGAATCGCCATTGGTGATAACTTGTTGCGTAAGCCGTGTGCAACGGAGCTGATGAAACTGAATAAAAGTTTTATTGTTAAGCGCTCTGCTAAAGCCCCCCGTGAAATGATGAAATCGCTATCACAATTATCCGCTTACTTACGTCTTTCTCTCGATGAAGGGCAGTCTATATGGATTGCGCAACGAGAAGGGCGAGCAAAAACCGGCGAAGACATCACTGATCCTGCGATCTTAAAAATGTTCTTTATGGAAGGCCGAAAACGTAAGCAAGATTTTGATACGTACATGGGCAACTTAAACGTGGTTCCTGTAGCAATATCGTATCAAAACGACCCTTGTGATCTGGACAAAGCGACGGAATTGGATGCGGTTAAGCGATTAGGGGCGTACGAAAAGAGTGAGTTTGAAGACATTCAGACCATCGTCAAAGGTATCGTCGGCAACAAGCGCCATGTTCATGTCGCCTTTGGTGAGCCAGTGACACTGTCACAAGATACGCCTGACTCCATGGCGGCGAAGATCGATAGCCAAATGCATCAGCTGTATCGGCTGTATCCGGCCAACTATATTGCGGCTGGGGTAGAACATGACAGTGTCACACCAGCCGAACGCCGTCTTTACGAGCAAAAAATTGCTCAAGCGCCTGAAGCGGCGCGTGAATATTTGCAACAAATGTACGCCAATCCAGTTCTCAACCAACAGGCAGTAGGTGCTGTTCTTTCAGATGACGACGTCGTCGACGTTGTAGGAGAGCAAAACGCCGAGTGACCTTGTCACTTTATTGGCGATCCCAAGGCGGTGGATCGCCAATTTCATCACGCATGAAATCGACAAACTCTCTGACCTTGGGCGCAAGATGCTTACGCCGTGGGTAAACGATATAAATTGGCAGTTCGAGACAAGGCTGCCAGTCGGGAAGTACCTCAACCAGCTCACCCGTGTCTAACTCATCGTTTAATAGATAGGTCGCGAGATAGGCGATCCCCAATCCCGCTTTGACTGCTTCGAGCACCGCAGGGGCGTTATTGATTGTGTATTGGCCGCTGACATGAACCACTTGTTCCGTATTGGCCTTGGTGAAGGGCCATTGGTCATAACGACGTTCACGGCTTTGATAAGTAATACAGTCATGATGACGTAATTCATTAAGTTGTTGCGGGATGCCGTTATTTGCAAGGTAGGTTGGGGCAGCAACCAGTTTGAACTGACAGTCTGCTAATTTTCTCGCCACCATTCCCTCAGGAGGGTGCTCATGAATCGCTACCCAACAGTCATAGCCTTCTTCGACCAGGTTAGGGCGATGGTCGAACAAACTAATGTCGAGATTAAGATCAGGGTATAGCTGTCGGAATTTGGCAAAATGGCGCGTCATTATAGTATTACCGAATGACTGCGCGACGCCGATTTTTAGCTTACCGGTTACCTCATTCCGATAACCTGCGACCATGGCTTCGGCTTCATCTAAGGTTGCCATTAACTGGCTACCATAATCCGCATATCGAGTTCCCACTTCGGTCAACGATACCGAGCGGGTGTTACGCTGTACCAGTTGGACGCCCAAACGATCCTCGAGGTAACGAACCTGTTTACTCACTTGTGATTTGGAAATCCCAAGTCGTTCAGCGGCGCGCGTAAAATGCTGCTCTTGTGCAACGGCAGCCAACACCACAATTTGTTGAAGATGTTCGAGCATAGTCTGTGCTTCCATGTTCTCAGTAGGGTGAGACTACCACATATTTCCCTGCCTCTGGAATTAATAGTGACAACGTCACACTAAGCTATCAGAGAAGCACCGTAAAACCCCCTTCCTTTTCTTTTTTCTATCTTATTGTTTCCTATGAGACACACTAAAAACATTAAATGTAAGTGCTCACTTTTAAAGCGGTTATAAAATTACACACTATCTTTCATTTATTCTTATATCGGCTTATTTATTGTTTATATCGACCATGAAAATTGGAATGGCTGTTTTTATTCATGATTGATATCGCATAAAATTTGGCGAGGAGGTGATAGATGATTGAATTAATCAAACAGTTTTTCTTATTAGGGTGCATGTCGTTTGGTGGGCCGGCCGCGCATGTCGGCTATTTTGAGCGTGWGTTCGTCAAAGAAAAGCGGTGGCTGAGTGCGGATACCTTTGCTTCTGGTTTAGCCATCAGCCAGTTTCTACCTGGCCCAGGAAGCAGTCAGCTCGGTATGTATATTGGCTATCAACGCGCAGGTTATTTAGGTGCGTTTGGCGCATTTGTCGCGTTTACCTTGCCTTCTTTTGTTTTGTTGACAGCGGCGGCGGTATTAAACAGCGGTGCGCAAGCTTCTGATTGGGTCGCAAGCATCATTAGCGCAGCCAAATTATTAGCGGTGGTGGTAGTGATTGATGCCACTGTCTCAATGGGCCGAAAATTTATCGGCTCGTTAGCGACTGGGACAATGGCGGTGGCAACAACGTTATGGCTATTGCTAACGCCATCGGGCGTATTATATCAAGTACTTCCCATTGTCATTGCAGGCATTGTAGGAGCTATTGGGTTTGCGAAGCCCCAATCACATCATGCACCAGTTAACATTGCGTGGCGCCGCAGTAGCGTGATCCTGGGTCTCTTTTTACTATTGCTCACAGTACCTTGGCTGTTTAATCAAACCTTATGGGTACAGGTGTTTAATCTGTTCTACCAAGCGGGCAGTTTTGTCTTTGGTGGCGGGCATGTGGTTTTGCCATTGCTCGAGCCCATTATCGGTGACGTTGTCACTGATTCGGCGTTAATTGAAGGTTATGCGGCGGCTCAGCTAGTGCCGGGGCCGATGTTCACCATGGCGAGTTATCTGGGTGCCAGTGTTGAAGGTTTAGCTCCCATTTGGGGCAGTATCATTGCAACGATTGCGATTTTCTTGCCTGGTGCATTACTTATGTTCGGTGTTTTGCCGATTTGGGAGGCGGTTAAAACTCAGCCTCGCTTGGCCGGGGCTATCAGCCTCATTAATGCCAGTGTCGTGGGGTTACTCGCCGCCGCGCTGTATCAACCCGTATGGGTTTCCGCCTACACAAAACCTTTGGATTTAGTGCCCATCGCGCTTGGCTTAGTGGCATTAACTCAATGGCGAATTTCGGTGTTTTGGTTACTCCTATTAATGATGGTGTACCAGTTTACTCTCGCTTAATACGCGCCATACTTTGTGGCCCAGCTGTGTCTGGGCTACTTTTTGTCAGTTAGCGCACTATAACTTTATATATTGTAAAGCAAAAAGCTAAGTCACATCGCTCATGTGGCTCAGCTTTTTAATTAATTTATAAACTGCAGCCTTAGAACTGCCAAGGTTGACGAGTACCTGTATCAGAGGCTGTTTGTGCCAGCTCAATAGCATAGATGACTTTGCTTGCAGAAATCGGACAAACAGGCGAGGGTTGGTTATCGGTAATTGCCTTTGCTAATCCATCGAACAGGCGGTGATATTGGCCATTTTCAAGGGTGAGAGGATCAGGGGTGACGCTGTCACCAACTTCGAGCATCCCTTGATACGCTTGCTCACCAAAACCAGAGACAGTTACCATCAACCCCGCGCGTAGTTGCTCTTCTTGAATATCTAATCCTACGGTGCTGAAGGTCGCTTTTTCACCCTGGACGACAAAGCGTTCGGTGGTACCTGAACGGTAAGGGCTGGAGGATAAAATTACTTCTGTATTTGGGTAATGCAGCGTCACTTGAAAATAGTCGGTCGTTTCGCTGCCAGGGCGTAGCGCACGACAGGTGCCAGAGACCGCATCCGGTTCCCCTAAAAGGTGGAGGGCTTGGTCAATTAAATGAGAGCCGAGGTCATAGAGAATGCCGCTGCCTTCACCTGGCAATTCACGCCAACGTTGGCGGACTTCTGGGCGGTAGCGATTAAAGCTGGAATGCATGACTTTGATGTCGCCAAGCTCACCTGCTAGGTGTAACCCTTTTAGGGTGAGAAAATCCCCATCCCAACGTCGATTGTGGTAAGGGCACAACACTAAGCCTTTTTGCTTGGCCAGCGCCGCTAGCTCGAGACCATCACGGCTATTGGTCACAAAAGGCTTTTCTACCAAGACATGGCAACCGGCTTCTAATGCTTGTTTAACGTGTTGGTAATGGAGGTGGTTGGGGGTAGTAATCACCACCAAATCTGGGGTTTGTTGAGTGAGTAAAGTGTTGAGGTCGTCAAAGCAAGCCGCTTTAGGCAATCGCTGTGCAACTTGTTCGGGTTTACTGGACACAACAGCTGAAATAGCGAACTCAGAGGTTGCACTCAAAAAAGGAACGTGAAATGTATTGGCAGAAAAGCCAAAACCGACCAAAGCTGTTTTTATCATAAAGCGCACTCGCATTGACGATGTATTATCAGCACTTTATCGGACATCGACACGCCAATCAATCTAAGTGCAAGATCTCTCTGTCTCAATATGGATATAATTATAGATTAAGTCCATAATGAGAGTGTGTGAGCATGAAATGGTGAATGATATGACAGCAGCACAAGCACTAAAAGCGGCAGACAAGAAGAGAATGGCTCAGGTCGGCTTCAAGGCTGCTGTAAACATAATGGAAGGATGGGGATGTACCGGCGCAGACATGCAACGAATTCTTCGCATACCAAGGTCTACGTTCCAAAAGTACAAGGCTAACCCAGACACGATATCTATGGATGATGATCAGCTTGAGCGTTTAAGCTACATCGCAAACATCCACGGTAGTCTTCGAATCATCTTCGATAACCAAGAGAACGTGCAGGGATTCATGTCTATGGAGAACAAAAACGCTTACTTCGAAGGGCGGACGCCTTTATCTATTATTAGTAGCGGCAAGTTTGCTGATCTCTACGAAGTGTTCTGTCGTGTTGACGCTTTACGTTCAGGTCAGTGGGGATAAAATGCTGGATGGTCGAGAAAATCAAGCAGTAGGATATAGGCTCATTCCGTCTAAGTACCCGACGATTGACTTGTTTGATGATGTCCTCAACCCTGAGGACTTTGAGGTGATGTATCAACTGCAAGCATTGACGAATCCACGTATTCTCGATGAAGTGGGTGATGTTTCCCTGATTAAGCCGGAGGAAATCCTGTACCACTGTGAACGTGGTCGTAGCTATGCGGTAGCCGCCTTTACGCACATTAACCGTGATGGCTCACGCTTTGCTGATGGCAGCTTTGGGATGCTTTATATTGGTGACACCGAACAAACCGCTGTAAAGGAGGTCATGTATCACCAGCGCAAGTATTGGGCTGGCGTTAATGGGCTTCACTATGATCGTTTGGTGTTTAGGGCGCTTCGTTTCACATTTGATGATAATAAGGTGATTGATGTGTGCGACAAGCCAATGACAGATCCAATTTACGACCTGATTGATTACTCTGCGGCTCAGGCGCTTGGTCGCCAGGTACGGCAAAATGATGCATTATCAGGGATCCGCTACAACTCAGTGCGAAATGAAGGGAGGATTTGCTGGGCGATGTCTACGCCACAAGTCGTTAGCGATGTCATCCAATGCTTCCACGCAGAAATGATTTGGAACGGGAAAGACATTAGTCAGGTTGAGAAGATTTACGCAATGGACTGAGCGTTACGGCTGTATGTTAATAAATCAATCTTAAGTGCGCATTATATATATTATGTTAAATAAAGTGGTTATCAGATGATGAATCGTATCGATAAGACAAGCGCCTTGACTCCTCACCTCCATTTTCTCTCCCCCTTCAGTATTCTGACGCGATGATTCAACATAACTGACTATTTACCATAAAATAGCTAATCACCACTTTCTTTAATCAACTTAGTTCAAATGCTCCGCTTGACCTAAGATGCTTCAATCACGCAGTGATGAGCTGTAAATAGCTCTACATTTGCCGCTTTTCGCGAGCGACGCTTTTCTATAGGTCAAACATGGTTTGTCTTTAAGCATAACCGCCTTCGCTCGTATGATTGAGGTAGGCTCTGACCGCATCCATTCGATCGTGCTTAACCAGTTGTTCTGCGGTTAATCCGCCAAACTCTGGTAGCCCTTCGCTCCGATACCACGCGTAGGCATGAAATTCATTCCCCGTCCACGGAAGGTGTTGAATATCGTTCGGTGCGACTCAGCGTGGAATAAGGTAACCCAGACAATGATGCAATTTCTTTCAAATTTGTATGGAAAAACGCGGCCATTTTGCTCGGTTCAACGATACCTTCTGCGTTCATGACGACATCTAAAATAGATCGGTTCATCGTGATCACCATGTCAGTTAAATTCGACTTATATACGTCTAAAATGACTGACAGTATGACAGGTGTCAAACTACGCTAAAATACAGCAGAACAGCAGGTTTTTACTGTACCGGGAACACAAATCACGGTTCGCTCCGGACGAATTCCACCCATTAACCTTTTTAGGTTCAGCAAGGTTTGCTACAGTTCACGAGCCATTAGATCATTCATTATAAGGATAACCATGAAAGCGCACATTTGGGCGTGTTTGCTCGTGGCGTTCGCCAGTTTTGGCGCGATAGCTCAGGACGAAAACGATGTTAAGCATACTAAGGCGGCCAAAGAGCCAACATCGTACGCCGAGCAAAGTATTTACGATAAACCATTGATGGAAAGGTATGTTTTGGATGAGATCCGGAACTTAAGAACCGATTTCCAAGCGTTAGAAAAACGTATGGTCACAGAGATTACTGACCGTGAGCTCGACGTGGCGGATAAGTCACTCAACTACGCTAATGTGACAGTGACCTACTTCTTTTATCTCATCGCGGGCGCAGCATCGCTCATTGCCCTCGTTGGCTGGCAGTCGTTACGTGATATTAAAACCAACACCAAAGAACTGGCGGATCAACAGTTATCTGAAATTGCAGAGCAATATGAGCGCAAGTTCCAAGCGCTCGAGCGAGATTTGAAGCGTAAAACGCGCATTATTGCTGAAAATAACAAAGAAATTGAACGCATTAACGAAATCCATAACTTATGGTTACGTGCGCAGCATTCGCAGACGCCAGAGCAGCGGATGGAAATTTATAATGAGATACTCAAAATCCGCCCTGGTGATCTCGAAGCGTTAACTCACAAAGCGGATGCCGCGATGGAAATGGGTGAATACCATTGGGCGCTAAGTATTAGTAACCGCGTCTTGGAAGTGGATGAGCGCAATGCTAATGCCCTATTCCAACGCGCTTGTGCTTATGCAAGGTTAGGTGCCGAGGACCAAGCCGTGTCTGACTTAGAGCTGGCGATAGCTGAAAGTGCTTCGTTGCGTGAGGCGGCTCGAGAAGAGGCTGACTTTGAATCACTGCATGGTCACGGGCGGTTTGATCTGTTGATTGACCCTGATGGACTTATTTAAGCAATAAAAAACGTAAAAAAAACCAGGCATGAGATGTTGCCTGGTTTTTCTTTTTTTACCCGCCGGCCAGTTTGACTGTGTGGCCTTTCTTTTCTAAATACGTTTTGATGTTGTCGCGCTTATCCCCTTGGATCTCAATCACGCCATCTTTCACGGCTCCCCCGCAACCACATACTTTTTTAAGTTCGGCGGCGAGCTGTTTTAATTCAGCGTCATCAAGGTCTAAGCCAGTGACTAAGCTAACGCCTTTACCTTTGCGCCCTTTTGTTTGGCGCTGGATACGAACAATGCCATCCCCTTTAGGGCGTTGAGGCTTCTCTGGCGTTTCTTTGATTTTTCCAGATTCTGTTGAGTAGACTAAGCGGTTTTCGTCAGACATGGTGATAGTTTTGCTTCGTTGAACATTTTAGGCTCATAATACCAAAAGCGTCGCTGTGTTGGCAGTCACTATCCGCGCAGCTGCTCTCCATTTTTATCAATAAAAAGCTTTAATCCTGGTAACGATCCCTTCATCAGTTTGCCTCGGACAATCATATACCAGCCCTTTTCATCTTTTTCTGGATCGTCGTTCATAATACGAAAACCATTATATTCTTCCACCTGCTTTTTTGACGATACGTCATCCTCTTCATCATCAAAATCGGCGGGATCGACAAGAATACTGGTGTCAGCCCACCACTCGATTGATTTTTTCACATTGTGCAAACTGCCAGATATCGATTTACCCCCGAGTCTAGCGCGGTAAACCTTTGTGGCCTCATCGCCACCTTCTGACTTTTCAATCGTATAACCACGATAAAAAAGGCGTCGGGTCATGTTTTTTCCTCTCGCAAATAGCCGCGTACGCCATGTTGCATTGAACCACGGCTTTGAGTCTGTTTTAGACTATTATCAGCCCTACTTAGAATTATTTCATTAATCCAAGCCATTAACGGACTTAAGGTCTAGTGTAATGAGATATAAGTCTAATATTTTTTATTCTAGCATGTTAGACTGACAACCAATATATAAAGTTATAGTGCGTTATGAAAAAGATTTTACCGCTTGAGTCAAAACATATTCCCGATAGCTTGGCCCTTTTCAATCAAGGCGTGGTCAGTTTGGATGAGTGGGAATTATTAACACAAGGCGCTTACAGTCGTAATTCATTACTCAGTTACCGTAATGACTGGCACGTATTTGCTGATTTTTGTCACAGCCAAGGGATCACAGCCTTGCCATGTGCGATAACGACTTTGCGTCGCTTTGCCGAGCTTGCGGCTCAACAACGTAAAATATCGGCGATTCGTCGTGTTGTGGTCACCGTCGGTTTAGTACATCGACTACATCAACAGCGTGATCCCAGTAAACATCGCGAAGTAAAATACGCCATGGCTCGATTACTTCAGGCAAAGTTACCAGAAAGTAAAGAAGCCACCCCCTTTCACGCGCAGCACATGATACAGCTCAATGAACAACTCGCCAGTTCGCAAAGACTGCAAGATCTGAGAGATCGGCTGGTATGGTCACTTTCTTATGAAGGATTGCTTAAACGTAGTGAACTTGCCGCACTGACCACAGACGATCTGATTACTCAAGGTACCCAAACGTTCATAATAGTTAGAGATCAACGGGTAGCATTGAGTGAGCAAACAGCGATGTTAGTCGCCCAGTGGTTAGATAAAACAGGAATGAATCATGGCCCTCTCCTTCGTCGAATCAACAAACATGGCCATTTAGGTGAGACCGCATTAGATCCGTCATCGATTTATCGGGTCTTTCGACGCGCGAGTCGCTTGCTGGGTGAATCCGTTACTTTTTCTGGGCAATCGCCTCGCGTCGGTGCAAGCCGTGCACTTGCCAATAAAGGAATGACAATAAAACAAATCCAGCATCTTGGCCGCTGGAAAAGCCCCGCAATGCCGGCGCAATATGTCGGTAACACGATAGCAAGTGAACAAGCTAAAGCGCGATACCGACATAAGAAGCTGACGGAATAACTAGCTTACTCGCCGTCCCGTTGCATGGGTGATACGTGATGCGAGATATTCATCAAATGCTAACCCATGATGTTCGACCAATTTAGGGAACATGGAAATGGGCGTCATACCTGGAAAGGTATTAATTTCGTTGACGAGTACCGTACCGTTCTCAGTCAAGAAAAAGTCAATGCGCGACATGTCCTTTAATCGCAGTTGCTTAAACGCTTGATGGGCATAGTCGCGAATACAGGCAACTTGTTCCTCGCTAAGGTCGAGTGCTTCAATCTGTGTATTACTCGAACTCCCTTCACTGTATTTCTCTTCAAAGGTATAAAAACTCCCCTCTGGACAGCGTATTTCACCCGGCTTGGTGACAATAATTTCGTCGCCAACCTGAAACGCGGCGACCTCTAATTCACGCGGTTGAATCGCTTTTTCGATCAATACTTGGTCAGAAAACGTAAACGCATCTGCAATGCATGTTGAGAGCTGCTCTTCTTCAGTCACACGATAACAGCCTACACTGGATCCTTGACTGGCCGCTTTAACGAAAACGCCTTGATGCTCAGCAAAAAAGGCAGACGCACGTGCCATGCTTTGGTCACTTTGATCGGTGATAAACACGTAGGGTGTATTCGGAATGCCGAGGGCATCAAACCACAACTTCGAGGTAATTTTATTAAAGCAAATTTGGCTACCTTCCGGGCCGCATCCTAGGTAAGGCAGGCCGGTGATCTCGAGTAGTGACTGAATATCCCCCGTCTCGCCGGGAAAACCATGGAAGCAAGGGATCACATAATGAATTTGCCTATGCTCAACCTTGCTACAAAGCATGCCATCAGTATCAAGGTGACAGCGCATACCATCGTCAAGATACCATCCATCTTGGGTGATTTCGACTTTTTGGACATTGACTCGAGGGAGCTTCGCTAGCTGTGATTCAATATACTGCGCAGAAACGAGCGAGATATCGTGCTCCGCACCACCGCCACCGCACAGTAAAAGCAGGTTTAGTTTCGTCATAATTTTCTCTCACCACGTGCATTAACACGTTACCTGAATATACCGCCATAGTAGTCAAATGCGACGTTGCTTTCACCTATCGACGCGTATTTGTTGGTATTTTGGTGTTTGATTGCTGCGGGTTTGTTCAAAGCTGACCCAAGAGCCAGCTTCTATATTAACAGGCGCGGAGATTCGACTAGTTAACGCGTGTCATCTCAGGCGTTGATGAACGCTTAATGTCTGCGATGTCACGAACAAAAGGGCCATACTGCTGAATGGTTTGCGGTAAAGCCTTAATGGCACGCTTTGCTGCATCTCGTGATGAATATTCACCATACAACAAGGTATACCAAGGTAAGCCGTCTACCATTTTCTTGTTGCTCCAAAGTGGCTCGTTACTTGGAAGCCGTTTGGCGTAATCACTAAACCCGCGATCATGGCTAAGTGCCACAATTTGAATGGTATACCCTGGGCCCTGGCTTGATGTTTTTACGGTTTGTTTTTTCGGCGCTGGCGACGCTTCCTCTTTCCAAGCGGATTGCTCTTTCGATACAGATCGTTCTTTCGATGCGGATCGCTCTTTCGGTTGTGGTGCCGAGGTTTTCACAGTCTCGCGCGTATCGGTTGACTCAATGGTCTGACTATAAATTTCAGTGGTCACACCACCGCCACTGCATCCTGTTAGCAGCAGCGCAACTGCAAGTAAGCCCAGTTTTTTCATTGTTATTCTGTCAGTTATCCAAATTTGTTTCATTGTGCCCCCGACCTAATAGCCATTCAACCAAAAGTTAACCTGTTATATAAGGTTTCCGGTGATAGCTCACAGATAGAACGTTAAACGACGTGCTTGAATGTATCGTAACAGTCAGTTTCTGCCACACCCAGATCACATTGCGTTAAAAAAAGACCGTTGATTTCAACGCTGAACCGATAGACTGGCTTCAGAGCTTAACCAATTGATGTGCCCACCGTTGATGACGCTGGGCGACGCTTTTTCGGAGGAAACTATGGCCGGCATCGATCAACTCCTCAAGCCCAAATCTATTGCGGTTATAGGTGCGTCCGACCGCAGCGGCCGCGCAGGCTACGTTATCACCCGCAACTTACAATCCGGTGGATTTCAAGGCCCTATCATGCCCGTCACACCTAAGTATCAAGCGGTTGCCGGCATTTTGGCGTATAAAACGATTGCGGACCTGCCACTTGTTCCCGACTTGGCCGTTCTCTGTACCCGTGGTGAAGCGACGCCAGCGCTTATCGAACAATTGGGAGAAAGAGGCGTTAAGCTCGTCGTTGTGCTCGCAGCCGGAATGCGCGGCCAACTCGACTCACTCGGCACAAGTCAGTACGCGATAATGCAACGGGTGGCAGAGAGATACACCATGCGCGTGCTTGGCCCCAATAGTTTGGGCATGATTTTGCCATGGCTTAACCTTAACGCATCCTTTGCACCTGTACCGGCCAACAAAGGAAACATTGCCTTTGTCTCTCAATCTGCCGCCGTCTGTACCACTATTTTGGACTGGGCGCGAAATAAACGTATTGGCTTTTCAACCTTTATCTCATTGGGCGAAGCCTGTGATATTGATTTCCCCGAATTACTCGACTTTTTGTGTCGCGACAGTAAAACCGACGCGATTTTGCTCTACGTCGATTCAATTCGTGATGCACGGCGCTTTATCTCCGCTGCGCGAGCGGCCGCCCGAAATCGTCGTATTCTCGTATTGAAAAGTGGTCGTACCCGCGGTGGATCTGTTGCTCTTGAGCAACTTAGTCAGACCAGCACAGGGTTAGATGCCGCTTACGATGCTGCAATTCGTCGCTCTGGGATGTTACGTGTAAACAATACGCACGAGTTATTTGCCGCGGTCGAGACGCTATCTCACTCCGTTCCTTTGCGTGGAGAACGGCTCGCGATTATCACTAACGGCGGTGGGCCGGCAGTAATGGCGGTTGACACGCTGATGGATGCAGGGGGTAAGCTAGCGACCTTGAGTGATTCAACGCTTGACGCCCTAAATCAGGTCTTGCCTGCAAGCTGGTCGCATACTAACCCCATTGACCTGGTCGGAGATGCTGACACGCAGCGTTACCAAGCGGCAATAGATATCATGTTAAACAGTGATGAGGCCGACGCGGTTTTAATCATGCATTCCCCATCGGTCACGGCACCTGGACTGGCGACCGCCAAAGCCATTATTCATTCATTAAAAGAAAACCCTCGCGCGCGGCGCTTTAATATTTTAACGAATTGGCAAGGTGAGGGAGACGACGCCACAGTCGCGAGGCTGGCGTTCACGCATGCCGGCTTCCCAACTTATCGAACACCTGAAAGCGCCGTGACTGCTTATATGCACTTAGTAGAATATAGGCGCAACCAAAAGCAATTAATGGAAACCCCTACCTCGACTGGACTCATGGACTATGACTTATTGGCCGCACGGGCGTTTATCGAACAAGCAGAAGACATTGAGCATCTCACCCTAACGACCCATGAGGTACGACCCTTTTTAGAAGCGTATGGTATGCAGGTTATATCTACCTGGCTCGCGACCGACGCGGTAGAAGCCGCCCAAATTGCCGAACAAGTTGGTTATCCTGTTGCCGTGAAGCTTCGCTCTTCCGATATTCGTCATAAATCAGATGTACAAGGCGTAATGTTGAATTTACGTACAGGGGCGGAAGTCGCTAATGCCGCTCAAGCGATCCTTGATCGCGTGTCTGTCACTTTTCCCAACGCCCACATCCAAGGATTATTGGTACAGTCGATGGCTCCGCGAGCGGGTGCCCAGGAGCTGCGCGTTACCATCAGTAATGATCCCGTTTTTGGTACCATCATTTTACTCGGAGAAGGCGGCTCTGATTGGGATGTCACCAAAGATGCGGCAGTCGGGATCCCGCCGCTGAATATGGCACTGGCGCGCTATCTTGTGATTGGTGCGATTAAAAGCGGTAAAATCAAGCAACGCGGCTTTCCTATTGCTATCGATGTACCGCGTCTATGTCAATTTTTAGTGACATTGTCACAAATGATCATTGATTGCCCGGAAGTCGATGAGCTCGATATCCACCCACTTCTGGTCGCTGGCGAGGAACTCACGGTTTTGGATGCATCGCTGCGGTTACGAGATTACGCGGGTAGCCAACAAAAGCGCTTAGCTATTCGGCCTTACCCTAAAGAATTGGAGCAATCGGTCACGCTTAAAAACGGACAAACCATTCTGCTGCGTCCTATTCTTCCCGAAGATGAGCCAACACATAAGGCCTTTGTCGAAAAAGTGTCTGAAGAGGATCTATACCGCCGCTTTTTCTCTGACGTTGGCGAGCTAAATCATGAGGCGTTAGCGAATTTGACTCAAATTGACTATGACCGTGAAATGGCGATAGTGGCCACGTTCCAACTATCTTCCGGGAGAGAAGAGATCTGGGGAGTCGCGCGTTTATTGGCCGATCCTCAAAATACAGACGCCGAATTTGCGGTCTTAGTCCGCTCTGATTTAAAAGGTGTTGGTCTCGGCAGTGTGCTTATGAACACCATTATTAACTATGGCCGCCAGGCAGGCCTATCACGCATCACCGGGATGACCATGCCCAATAATCGAGGGATGATCGCACTCGCACAAAAATGCGGCTTTAGTATTGATGTGCAAATGGCCGATGGCATCGTCGATATGCAACTGCCGTTATCATCCAACGCGTAAGCGAAGACAACGCGCGACCAAAGCTGATCAATTGAATCCAGCGCCTTCTTCATTCAAGACGAAGACTTATTAATCGGTATGTCGCCTGCTTGCATGTAAGGCGCAAGTAAATTGRGCAACTGTCTGACTAACCAGGATTTAGCATTGCCCATTCGATTGCGCTTCCAGGCTACTCCGAACTTAAGCTGAAACGGCTCTCCCCCTTTTAGGCGTTTTAAACGTCCGGCGTTGAGATCGTCTTGGACCCAAAACCAGGGCAACGTCCCGATGCCTTGGCCATTCAAAATGGCTGTATATTTGTCATGCATGGAACTGACGGTTAAGCGTGGTTGATTTTCCAGCACATTATAGGTTTTCGGCTGCATACCTCGCGCCGTGTCAGCAACCGCGACGCTACGGTATTTGGCGCGAACATCGGGTTCCACCGGGCGCGTTTCTTTATGTATCGGATGGTCGGGAGCGGCAACCCAATAGGCGCTCATTTCTCCCAGCGGTTGTACTTTTATCCCTTGAGGCACAGTATCAGGGATCGGCGCAATCAGTACATCTGCGCGCTCTTGTGCTAACGCCTCCCAACAGCCTGCTAGTATTTGCTCAGACAGTTTCAGCCGTGTACTACTCTTTTTAGCTAAACGCTCGATCAGCGGAAAAAAGAAGTCACTCTTAAACAATCCATCGTAGGCAAGACAAATTTCCAACTCCCAGCCGTGAGCCAATGATGCAGCATCCGCCACCATTTCATCTGCCGCTTTTAACAACATGCGCCCTCGCTCAACCAATAAATGGCCGGCATCAGTAAACGTCGCACGGTGGCCTGAACGATCAAAAATCACTAATCCAAGTTCGTCTTCAAGCTTCTGTACTTGATAGCTCAGCGATGAGGGCGCACGATTCAACGACTCAGCGGCAGCAGCAAAACTGCCTTTTCGCTCAATGGCATCAAGAACGTGTAAGGCTTCAAACGACAACATAATTTTTTCTCGATGATCACCCTAAAAAGGGCACGTAACAGATCTACACACTATATCAGGGTTTACCTTGCCACCCTATGGTAAATCGAAGGGCAATCCCTCGAGAGGAAGCATTATGTGTTAGTCACGATAAATCAGGCATATAGCACAAAATAACCATCGATTTCGTTTCCTTTTTCGTCAAGGTGTCATACTCTAAAACAGAGGTGACAATGAGATTAGACCGTATAGAAATTGCAGGCTTCCGTGGCATCCGGCGCCTATCACTCCAAGTCGATGAACTCACCGTGTTAATCGGCGAAAACGCATGGGGGAAATCGTCTCTTTTGGATGCACTGGAGCTCGCACTCCATCCCAGTGGCGATAAACCTCAGTTTAAACGCTCTGACTTTCATGTTGACCATGCCCTTGGCGTTGCCCCAGAACAACAATTTCAGATTATTCTCCGTTGGCAGGAAAGTTTTCCGGGGGAGCATAAAGCTCGCCGTTATCGTCGTTTTAAGCCGCTCTGGAACGGTGAAAATGGCGGTTGCCGAACTTTAGATTACTGTCTGAACGCGACCATGCAAGAAAGTAAAGTGTCGGTACAGCGTGTATTCTTGTCCAGTCAGGGAGAGATAATTGAAAAGGTCGACAACGATGCGCTCGCAAGCCATTTAATGCAGATCCACCCCGTTGTTAGGGTACGTGATGCCCGACGTATGCGGGTACCTGGGCAAATGGTCAATAAAGACAATACGCGGGTTGAGCAACGTTTAGATAATACCTATCGCCGTTTATTAATGATGCCTGGGCACGTTAACAAAGGGGAAATAAAAAGTGGTCTGCGTGCAATGCGTCAGCTACTCGATCACTATTTTGCCGCTGACGAGCATAGCCGCGCCCCCTATCCCATTCATGCTCCTGGCGCACTGTCGATTACTCATAATCAAATGCACCCCTTAGAAGCCGTTGCAGCCAATACATCCAACCAAAGCCGGCTCGTATTAATGGGGTTACTGAGTGCATTTGTGCGGGCGCGTGGCCCGAAACAACTCAAACGTAATGCCCGACCTATTATGTTGTTTGAAGATCCTGAAGGTCGGCTACACCCCACACTTTTAAATCAGGCATGGCGGCTCATCCAACTCATGCCCATGCAAAAACTGTTGACCACCAATAGCGGTGATTTGTTGGCTGGCGTTCAGCTCGATCATATTCGCCGGCTTGTACGCCATCCCACGGAAACACGTAGCCATCAAGTCCCTTCTCATCTACTGACGCAAGATGAACGTCGGCGTGTCACGTTCCACGTTCGCTTTCATCGTCCCAGCGCACTGTTCGCACGCTGCTGGTTATTGGTTGAAGGTGAAACTGAAATCTGGCTATTTAATGAGTTTGCACGATTACAAGGTTATGACTTTGCAGCGGAAGGTGTCCATTTAATTGAGTTTGCACAAAGCGGACTTAGGCCACTCATCAAGACCGCCAAGGCACTGGGCATTGAATGGCACCTTGTCGCCGATGGTGATATGGCAGGAAAGAAGTACGCAGCCACCGCGCGAGGACAAATCGAGCATCAGCCCGAAGGAGCAAGACTGACGGTACTGCCCGATAGAGATATTGAGCATTATTTATATAACAATGGCTATGAGCCGTTGTTTCGCGAGATGGCTGGCGTGGCGAGCCAGCAGCCGCAAATGAACGATAAGCGTATCATCGCCAAGGCGTTAAAGCGCTACGCAAAACCCGATGCCGCCCTGGCCATTATTGCTTATACAGAAAATGAGCTGAATACGCCGATCCCTAAACTGCTCCGTTGGGTTATTCAGCGTGCCATCGGGCTAGCTAGAGGCGTTGGATAACGCCTCAAACACACTTATTGTTCGACGCGTTGGAAAAACAGCGTCACTTTGCCCACTTCAATGCCCCATTTTCGCATCGAGGTCACGTTAAAGAGATGATCATCATCTTGACGAAACATCCAGTCATCAAAGTGGAACTGGTATTCACTCTCGCCAACAGGCACCACTAAATCATAGCGCCAATTCAGGGCATTACCCGCAACGACACCCCTTGCCTCGCCGACGATATCGCCAGCCGTCCCCGTATAAGTACCATCTTGATGACGCGTAATCGTCCACACGCGCGTTTGGGTTTCTCCGTCCGCATAGATAAACGATTCATCCAATGTGAGCGTGTCACCGTCGACCGTTCCCTCAATATCCACTTCGAAGCGGCGGGTTTGCTCTCCTGTAAAGTCTTGGACCATGCCCCACGCTTTGGTATGTCCATCAAAATACTCGAACATGTTGAATGCCGGCTCAYGATCTTGATAATCATCGATATCCGCCGAACAAGCAGCAAGCATGATAACGCTTGCAAGGGTAAGGCATGCCCGGTTAAAACTGCGGGTCCACTTTGTCATGATGCTTCTCCTAATAATGCGCGCCGATGATCGGGGTACTCTGTGTTTTCTGATAACCAGATAGCTAAAAAAGCGTCGGCTAGATCTGTGTCATCGATCACTAATGTGGTGCGCCAATCTTGCCCTTGAGATTGATAATGGAAAACGCCTTTGTCCTTGTAGCGAACAAACGCAAGTCGATCGTCTTCGGCAATATCGCCCCACGCATCATTAAGCGCAGTTTGCCAGCGTTCACGTTGTGAAGCCGAATAACCTAAATGCGCCCATTGGTCGTTAGTGGCTTTCATCAAGCGCTCGTCGCTAATATCACGGGCATACGTGATCACCAGAGCATGAGGTAATGGTGGTTCGTAATCGCCTGATGGCGTGCGTAATGACGATTGATAAATCGTCCACCAGCCCCAAGTTAAGGTCGCTTCCCCCACTTCGGGCCATTGCTGCCAGGCCATCGAGCCGCCGGTCGTTGGCTGCTCAGCTTGCACGGAAGTTGCCATGGTGAGAATGAGGCTGGCGAGAAGTGCTTTCCATCCTGTCATTGTTGTCCCCTTGTTGCCGCCATTCGCGCCTCTACTTTGTTTTGTAACCAACGCATTAAGGCAACGAATAACACACTGTATATCGCCCAAACGCCGAGTAATACCACGCCCGTTATCCAAAAGGATTGCGGGAATGATAATGCACCGAGTCGCTCTCCCGCGAGATAACTGCTTGCTCCCCCCACACTGCCAATGCATGTGATCAACCAAATTGGCCGAGCGAGCAAGAGTTCACGCATCAGCCACGCAAAGGCGCAAAAACCCAACCAAAGTAAAATAAGCCAAGAAGGCATGATCAGTGAGCCGGTGTCGACAGCCAACCACTGCGTATACAGCATCACACTGTCACCAATGATGCCTAATGGGGCAAGGGTTAAGATCCCAGCGATCACGGTACGATCATAAGCGATCGCAACCAGTAACATCGCTCCCATCAACCATTGTAAACTCGGCGGCCCGATAGCCGCCGAAAACCAGTACACGTTGAACAATAAAGAGATCAACACAAAACGCATTATTTAGGCCTCTCGCCAAGCCGGACGACTAAGCAACAGCTGGACTGCACTAATGGTTCGCTCTCTGAAGCCGCCTTCGCAATAGCAAAAATAAAAACGCCACAGGCGCGCAAAACGCTCGTCGTATCCGTATTCCCGCAAGGTCTCTGCTTGTTGATTAAACCGAGTATGCCAATCTGCTAGCGTTTGCGCGTAATCCAAACCAATGTCTTTTAAATCCCGCATCACAAAGTCCGTTTGGGCGGTGAAGTGATCAAGTAACACGTTTACCGAGGGCAAAAACCCTCCCGGGAAAATGTGCTTTTGAATAAAATCGACATTGCGACTGTAATGGTCATAACGTTGATCCGCTATTGTGATCGCTTGAATCGCCATTAAACCATTCGGTTTGAGTAGTGACTGACACTTTCGCACAAAGGTATCTAGGTATTCTTTGCCTACCGCTTCAATCATCTCTATCGAGACGAGTTTGTCGTACTCGCCGGTCAGATCGCGGTAATCCTCTTTAAGCAATGTGATCTGATTATCTAACCCCTCTCGTGCAATACACGCCTGCGCCCAAGCATGCTGTTCTTCCGAGATGGTGGTGGTAGTAACGCGACAGCCGTAATGCTTTGCGGCATAGATCGCCATGCCCCCCCAACCTGTGCCAATTTCGATCAGGTGATCATCAGGCGTTAGCGACAGTTGTCGGCAGAGACGATCCATTTTTTCGATTTGCGCGGCTTCTAGTGAGGCTTCCTTTTCCGGATAAATCCCACTGGAATACAGCATTTGATCATCGAGAAAGTGGCGATACAGATCGTTGCCAAGATCATAATGCGCGGCAATATTGCGGCGTGCTGTGTCTTTCTCGTTACGATTGCGCCAATGTGCCAGTTTATGACCGAGGCTCACCAACCAACCCGTGTGCTTTTCTATCCGATCAATCGCCGGCAAATTACGAGCAAAGACCCGAATCACGTCAGTTAGACTGGGCGATTCCCACCAGCCTTCAATATAAGCTTCGGCGGCTGCAATACTGCCACCGGTCAAAATCCGAGTATAAAAACGTGGATCATGGACTAAGACTGATGCATGTAATTGTGCCTGAGGATCTCCGCACTGCAAGGTCTGACCCTGCTCATCAACGAGCGAAATGGAAGCATCTTTGACGTGTGCCATTAACGTATAAACCAACTGCTTCGCGTAATGCTCTTTACGCGTCAATGTGCGTTGACTTTGAGGTACGTCCGTTACAGACATAATTACTCCTTCTTCGCACCCGGGTGCGGATAAAACGGTGCGCCCTTTATCCAAAGTTTGAGCGCTTGCCAATAAATACCAATGAGAACTTTTACTGTCTCTACCGGTGTCCGGATCAATAACTTACCCAATGTTTTTGAGGTAAAAGGCCGTCGTTGTAGGCCAAGTGTCGCGTCAAACTCCTTGGCTTCGCGGTGCGCTTCAAGATGCAAGTGCACGCGCTCGCGGGGCGGACGAAGACGCCAATGATAGCGTTGTTCTATTGGATTGAACGGCGACACATGAAACGCTTTATCATTTTCCCAACGCGTACCGGCCGGAACCGCGTAATAGTGGCGTTCGCCCCAAGGGGTGTTACTGACTTCTGCAAGCACGTAGCGCCAGTTATTGTCGTGATCATAGACGTAGTAAAAATTCGCCGGACTAAAATACACGCCGAGATAACGCAGCTGACACAGCGCATAAACTTTTCCTTCTATGCGCTCGCCCGTGAGTGTGTATACCTTGTCAAGACACGCCGCTTTGGTATCTTCTCGCCCATCTAAATAGTCTCGATAATCAAAGGCCGCCCAGCCCCATTTACCCAGCCGGAACCCCGTAACCTGTGACGACAGTAATGCCAGTTCGTCTAGGTCAATCAACGGCATAAAAACAGGATACGTGAACGTATGTTTGATCGGTGTATAGCGCCGATGCCGGACCTGGCCGACATACAAACCGCTATTCAAAGTTACAACCGACTCAGTCACGAATTGATGCCCTCCACCACGTCAAGTGCACTTTTAACGCCATCTTCATGAAAACCGTTATACCAATACGCGCCACAGAACCAGCTTTGCTGTTGGCCATTAATCTGATGACGCTTTTGCTGTGCTGCGACGCTCTCGGTATTAAACACTGGGTGTGCATACACAAAACGACGTAAAATCTTACTGGGTTCTATTCTGTGTGTTTGATTGAGCGTGACACAAAACGTCTCAGGCGACTGAATTGATTGCAATATATTCATATTGTAGGTCAAAGCTGCCGGATCCGTGTCTATTTCTTCTGACAAGGGCAAATGATAATTCCAGCTCGCCCATGCACCTTGTCGCTTAGGTAATAGAGAGGTGTCCGTATGTAGCACCACTTCATTATCTTGATAAGGGATGGCGCCGAGAACGTCACGCTCTGCATCACTGGGATCGGCTAACATAGCAAGCGCTTGATCGCTATGACACGCGAATACCACCTGATCAAACACCTGCTCGCCCTTATCCGTAGTGACATAGACCGCGCCTTGATCACGTCGAACCTGTTTTACCGGCGTATTGAGATGAATTTTATCGGCAAAAGCCGGTGTCAGTTTTTTCACGTATTCGCGTGAACCACCTGGTATCACATACCACTGCGGTCGATTCGTTACATCTAACAAACCATGATTTTGGAAAAACCGTAGGAAAAAGGCTAATGGAAATCCACGCATATCCGACAGCGTTGACGACCAAATGGCCGCCCCCATCGGTAAGATATAGTTTTGACAAAAATAATCACTGAACCCATGTTGGTTAAGGAAATCCCCTAAGGTATTCAATGATGAAGACGAGGCGCTATCTTTCGCTGCGTACGCGTCACGTGCGAGACGATTAAAGCGCATGATTTCGGCCAGAAAGCGATAAAAACGTACATTAACGATATTGCGTTTTTGCGCAAACAACGACGACAAGCTGTGGCCGTTATATTCTAAGCCATTTGCATCGTTGCGCACACTAAAACTCATTTGTGAAGGCTGACGTCCAACCCCGATGTCATTGAGCAAGCGCTCATAATTTGGATAAGTTCTGTCATTAAAGACGATAAAGCCGGTATCAATCGCGTATTGACCACTTTCGACCTCAATATCAACGGTCGCCGTGTGACCACCGAGGTAGTCATTCGCTTCAAATAACTGAATATCATGTTGTTTGTTAAGGTAATGGGCGCACGTTAACCCGGCAATGCCCGAACCAATAATGGCAATTTTCATGGTTTAGTTCCTTGTCATACGTCGAGCAAGGGCTATCTGCCAAGACATAGGCAGTAGCGCTAAAAATTTAAGAATAAACGTGAATTTTCGTGGGAAATGCACTTCTGTCTTGCCTTTGGCTAATCCAGACTGGATCGCTGCTGAGGCTTGTTTGACACTGACTCGCATCGGCATAGCAAAGTCATTTTTGTCCGTGAGCGGGGTTTCCACGAAACCAGGAGAAATAAGTGACACTGTCACTCCTTGCTGAGCAAGATCGGCGGATAACGTATTGGCGATATAGCTGATCGCCGCTTTGGAGGCGCCATAAGCTTCTGCTCGGGGTAGCGGCATGTAACTGGCAGAGGAACCCACGATCGCAAGATGGGTCGCATCACTAAAACCCGCTTGTAATGCTTCAATACAATTGAGCACACCAAAGACATTGATATCAAACACGCGCTTAAACAACGATACATCGACCCGACCTTGATCGATATATTCGCAGGTTCCCGCGTTTAAAATGATCAAATCTGGCACCACACTGAGGCGACCCAATGCTTGATGTGTTTGTTCACTGTCGGTCGCGTCAAACGCCAAGGGGGTGAGAGAGGCATGATCCTTTGCCATTGCAGCCAGTTTGTCTTGATTGCGCCCACACGCGGTGACTTGCCAGCCTTGTCGCGCATAATCTCGAGCCAACTGTTCGCCAATGCCTGAGGTGGCGCCTGTGATCACGACGTGTTTCATTGTCCTAACCTCGTTTTAATCTGTTTCAGTAAGCGCCCGAGAACAGGTAATGCTTCATACAGCATTTCGCCCATGTCAAAGTAGTCACGATGACGGATGATTTTGCCCTCGCTAAAGCGCAAGTGAGAGCAACCTTGAACCTGACGCGCTTTGCCTTTTTCTAACTTTGGATGCGAGAGTGTCATGGTCCAGGTGACAAATGCGTCATCGTCTTCGATCGTGGTGTGATGAATAACAAATTGACAGTCAGTAACATTCTCATAAAGCACAGTAAAATACTGAATGAAGGCTGCTAGTCCGACAATCTCATGTGCCGGGTCACGAAACACGATCTCTGGATGATAAAGAGTTTCTAATGACGTTAAGTTACGTTTGTTTAATGCCTTATAAATAGACACAAACTGCTTCACTCCGGCTTGTGTTTCATGATGTGCCATTAAAACGACTCCTGAGGCTGGTTTTTAGCCGCTTCAAATAAGGCTAACGCTTTCTTTCTTTGTTTAGCGTGATCAACCACAGGTCGTGGATAATCTATTGATTGAGCATACTTTTCTGCCCATTGCCAGGGTTGATGAACATGCTTGCCAGGCACCGATTTTAAAGCCGGAATCCAGCGGCGGATAAAACGGCCATCACTATCAAACCGCTCTCCTTGTGTTGTTGGGTTAAAAATCCGGAAGTAAGGCTGCGCATCGGTGCCGACAGATGCCGACCACTGCCAACCGCCATTGTTTGATGCAAAGTCGCCGTCAATCAGTTTGGACATAAAATAGTCTTCGCCCCAGCGCCAGTCGATCAACAAATCTTTGGTTAAAAAGCTCGCCACGATCATTCGTAAGCGGTTGTGCATCCAGCCGGTTTGATTCAGTTGCTGCATGGCGGCATCGACAATCGGATAACCCGTTTTTCCGTTTTTCCACGCCTCAAACAAGGTTGAGTCGTTTTCCCAAACCACCGACTCTCCCCAGCTTAAAAAACACTGCCGCTTGCTAATTGCAGGGTTCTGCGCGCTGACTTCTTGATAAAAATCTCGCCAAATAAGCTCAGACAACCAGGTAGCAGCGCCGGTATCGGGCTCACGCCAATCGCCGTTTTCCGCCTGAAGTCGGGCTAAGCATTGTCGTGGTGACAAGGCGCCGATGGCGAGATAAGGGGAAAGCTGACTGGTGCCATCCATCGCAGGAAAGTCACGGTACTTTTTGTAATCTGCCGCTCGCTCGCGACAGTATTCGCGCAAACAATCAAGGATCCCTTTTTCGTCACTCGCCCACGCAGAGACATCTACGCTTGGGTAGACAAACTCAATCGGGGCGAGTTGAGAAAAGATGTCTCTCACCACAGATGTTTCTTCTCGCACAGACGGCGCTCTACGGGGCGATAAATCCAAGTTATCAAGCGCGCGCAAGCACGCTTTCTTAAACGGGGTAAACACTTTGTATGCTTCTCCCTTGCCTGACTTTATCGTTCCAGGGGCAAATAAATTGCGATCGGCATAGGTATGCCAAGCAATCCCTCGGGCGGCTAAATCAGCCTGCACGCGTTCATCTCGTTTGACTTCATTGAGCTCGTACTCATGATTGGCGAATACCGCTTGTGCATCTGTTTGTGTGGCATACTCTGCCACTGTACGCGCCGCCTCAGTAAAATCATTCGCCCGTTCAACCACTAATGGGATGTTGAGTGCTTTTAGCTCCTCACGCAGCGCTTCGAGCCGTGCTTGAATAAGTCCGGCTTGTGTGGGTGCAAGCTGGTGCTCAGCCCACTGCTGTGGTGTTTCGATAAAAATCCCGACAACAGGGCTAGATGACGCACTCGCGGCACTCAACGCCAAGTTGTCTAACACACGTAAATCGCGCCGAAACCAAACTAGATGCATAACGTCTTGTTCTCCCTCAAATCCTCGAGCTCGTCACCGTGTACGGAGTAAATGAATGCCTGGCTCACCACCTCAATCTCATTTTGCGACAGACAAAGACGTAGTTGGTTAAGCTGCGTACGATCAAGTCGATGGTTTGCCATCACCGCCAGTGTTTTAATTTGCTGCTCGCGCATGACCTCTAAAATCAAACTTAACTGGCTGTGTGCCTGTGAAAGTATAGTGACGTTGTAATTTTTTTCGTGAAGAGCTACCGCCATTAACAAACGTTGATACTCACTGGTTGGGTTGAGCGATACCAACCAACAAGTTGCTCGCGTGTTTCTCTTGGCATTCGCGGCGATCACCGACCGGCACTGTTCAATCACCGTGGTTTGCCAAAGATCACGCTGTAGCATACTGACCGCTCCATCGTGATGACTGAGCCATTGATCGACGGGTGTCATGACATGCTCGACCAACCAGTAAAAGGGATACTCTTTGAAGAGTTGGTCCAAACTTTGGCTAAGGCGCCTCACCGAGAACGTATGAATACAATCGATCAAATCTCGAGCGACACCGTTGTCTTGGACATCGATAGATGCGGACGTTTGCACCAACAAGGGTTTAACCTTGCTAATTGGCACACCTTTGTCTAACCACTGAAGAATGCTCGCAATCGTGCTGACGTCATCGTCACTGTATAAACGGTGGCCTTTTGCGGTTCTTGCTGGTGACAATAAGCCATAACGACGCTGCCAAGCGCGTAAGGTCACAGGATTAACGCCCGTTTGCTCTGCGACCTGACTAATAGTGAGTGTGTGGGATCCCTCACAAGCCATAACGTAACCTCAGTGCGTCGGGGTATGGCTTGAGATAGACTTGATTGGCCAGATAATCGTCGGGATGATTATGTAAATGATGTGAAATTAAGGTCAAAGGCGCCAGTAATGGCATGGTGCCTTGACGATAGGCGTGGATAAGGTTCGCCAATTCTGCTTTTTGGCCTTTATCGAGATTATTTTTAAAATAACCTTGTAGATGCATTAGCACATTGGTGTGCTTTTTACGGGTAGCGCGAATGGCAATCGCCTGCATAAAAGCGGTCCGATACTGTTCAAAGAATGCATCGATATCGTAATGCCCAATGTTCGCCATAAAACGCCCTAACTCGCGATAACGTTCGGGCGAGTGTGCCATCAACACCAATTTGTATCGGGAATGAAAATCAACTAGAGTTTGTTTAGTGACGCCACCTTCCACACTTTTATAGAGATCATCGAGCGCGAACAAACGGAACACGAAATTCTCTTTTAAGATAGGATCATTAAGGCGACCATCTTCTTCTATCGGTAGCCAAGGCATCTGCGCCATCAGTGCTTGCGTGTACAAGCCAACCCCTGAAATATCAGAGGCGTAGCCATTTTCGCGATACACTTTGACCCGCTCCATGCCACACGTTGGTGACTTTGCGCAGACGATGTATCCGCGGAGTGCTTTGTGTTCCAGCTCTTCCGCTTTACGCTCACTAAACGCGATCATTTTATCCGTGTAGTCTTTTTGTTGATCCTTGGTTTCAACAAGCTTTACAGAGAGATCGCCTTTATCGACCAGCCTAATCGCCGGACGGGGAACAGGAAGACCAATCCCCACTTCAGGGCACACGGGCACGAAATCCACATAAGGACCTAACTCTTTCGTGACGAATGTGCTGCGCTTATGGCCACTGTCAAAGCGGACTTTTTCACCGATCACACAGGCGCTTACACCAACTGGAAACGACATGCCTTACCTCTACACTCACTGTGCGACGGGTGCCGCACTTGTACATTTGTATTACCTTGTACAAGTAAAGGTAGAGGATAGATCAAAATTGTACAATTTTTTTTATTTGTACAATTTAAGAGAATCAAAGCGACGTGCTATTGCTGAAGGCATAACGCTTCTTTACGTTCCTTAGGCCACTGTTTAATTTCCCATTCGCGTTGCATCGCAGCCCGTTTTTCCATGGGCTCTGAATACCACGCCAATAATAGTGGACCTTTACCTCGCAATGCTCGGGCGCCTTTTCCGGCTGAATGCTGTGCGAAACGACGAGAAACGTTAGTGGTAACACCGCAATACAAGTGGCCTTGACGCGTTCGAATCAAATACACAAACCAAGGCGTGTCCATGCTCAATTACTGCCCCAACAGTGTACCTAGCAGTTGACGTAGCTCTGATACCTCTTGCTCGAGTGCCGTGACACGTTGAGAAAGGGAGACGTTATCAGACGCGCCAACCGCTTCTGATTCATCCTCTGAATGCATCAACGAATCAATCGACGCATCGGTAAACAAATGCCTGTACCGTGATTCTCGCTTACCCGCTTCACGGGGTAATTTTTGCACCCACTGTTGCTCAACCATGCTTGCCAGTGTTGCTTCGACGTCCGCCATGTCATCAAAGGCGCACAAACGTTGCGTTCGAGTTCTTAGCTCTCCGGGTGTTTGCGCGCCACGCAGTAACAGTACACAAATAATGGCTTTTTGCTGTTCACTAAACGTCAAGTCACCAAATGGCGTGTTACAAAACCGATGCTGGTATTTTGTCACACGACTTCCGCTCCCCTCTTGCGGGCTGACAAGCCTTGCTTCTTCCAACTGATGGATAACATCCAGCACGTCTGAGTCCAACATATCGTAAACAGGATCGCGATTGCTTTTCTGATTCACTGCGGTGGTCAGCGCATTTAAAGTCAGCGGATAGTGATCTGGCGTCGTGACTTCTTTTTCAAGCAAGCAGCCAATAACACGCTGTTGGTATGGGGAAAGCTGTATTGACATAGTAGATATGGACATAGTTGATGTCTCTATTCGGCTAAATGATTGGCTTTATATCAATTGACGGTGATGCAAGCAATCGCTGTTCACTGCCTTAGGGAACACACTATCCATTCAGCAACCCCGAATACTGGTAGCGGGATCACACCTTTATCGCGCGCTTATCCGCCGATCATCCTCCATCAAAGCGTGGCTAATGGTATACTTTGACGAAATGAAGTATGTGGAGAGCACGACATGGGCCTGTTTAGTTCAAAATCTCATCCAAATCATGGGTTATCTATCATTGCCAAAAACTGCAAAGTGGTGGGTGATATCGATCTTGAAGGTGACATTCAAATTGATGGGTTTGGAGAGGGAAATATTACTCAAGCCAATGCTGTTGTTATTTCTGCTTCTGGCCATTTTCGCGGTACCATTCACGCTAAACATATCACTATCAATGGGTTAATCGAAGGTCAGTGTGATGCCGATGCCATCGATATCCTTTCACAAGGAAAAATGAAAGGCGTACTTAACACCGAACAATTAACCATTGAAAAAGGCGGCCTACTCGCCGGCGAAAACCGAGCTACCTTGTTAACGGATACCGTTGTCCCACTGCCTGAACAGAATCGTGCCGAGACCAAACAGGATCCGGACGCGCACCACGCCGATCATAAAACACGCTCTTCCTCATCTAAAAAATCATAAGGAGAATCGGTGTATGTCTGATACCGATGCAAACCCAACACAGGTCAGTTTTGAAAGCTTCTCCCCAGAGCTACAGTGCGTGATTCGCTATGAGCAAGCACCTGAGGCCATGTACGCAATGATCGCATCTGTCCATGATGCTTCTAGTTCAAGTGTCAAAGAAGCGTGGGAAATACTGCCTACCAGCGCACAAAATATTCTCGATAACTATGACCAATTTCATGCGCTCGTTGCGATTAGCCAAAGTTATGCAGGTATCGATGCGCTGAGCGAGCTCGAGAAAGTCGACTTAAGTGATATGTCTGACGAGGCGAAAGAAAACTACAAAGCCCAAGTACTCGACGATGTACTTAGCTCTTGTGTCAAAGATTTAGCTAAACAGCTTAAACAAGCACGCTTAAAGCCGGGCTTGAAACGCGAATTCCAAGCGATTTTTCAAAAATAAAGAGATAGAGACGGCTAGCCGCTAACCTTGGTCGTTAAGAGTAAGCCCCCAAACGCTGGGGGCTTTTTTTTATCGACGAACATTTTTCCTCGGCGAACAAGCCAATTAGGCAGACTCACTGAGACGAGCCGTTTTTTCTCGACGTGCTCGAACAGCCGCCGCCAGCTGGTGTAGCGCCTTCTCGGTATCATCCCAACCAATGCAGCCGTCTGTAATGCTTTGACCATAGGTAAGCGACTGACCATCCGTTAAATCTTGTCGACCTTCGACCAGGTGGCTTTCAATCATCACACCGAAAATCGCCTGATTTCCAGCGGCGATTTGGCCCGCGATATCTTCACAGACGTCTTTTTGTTTTTGATACTGTTTGCTGCTGTTTGCATGACTTAAATCTATCATTACTTTTTGACGCAGTCCCGCGCCCGTCAACGCGCTGCAAATCTGATCCACGTCTCCGGCACTGTAATTTGGCACTTTGCCCCCGCGTAAAATCAAATGGCAGTCCTCATTACCGGCCGTCGCGACAATGGCTGAATGGCCATACTTGGTCACAGACAGAAATTGATGAGGGGCACTGGCAGAGCGAATCGCATCCGTGGCAATTTTTATATTGCCATCCGTTCCATTTTTAAACCCCACCGGACAAGACAGGCCTGACGCTAGCTCACGATGCACCTGAGATTCTGTCGTTCGCGCCCCGATTGCTCCCCAGCTAATCAAATCCGCCATATATTGTGGGGTAATCATATCGAGAAACTCACCCGCTGCAGGTAAGCCAGTATCGGCGATATCGAGGAGCAGTTTGCGCCCTAAGCGTAAGCCATCATTGATTTTAAAACTATTGTCCAAATAAGGGTCATTAATCAGACCTTTCCATCCAACGGTAGTGCGTGGTTTTTCAAAATAAACCCGCATGACAACTTCGAGATCCTCACTTAAAGTTTCACGTAATTGCTTAAGTTGACGTGCGTAGTCTCGCGCGGCATCTGGATCGTGAATCGAGCAAGGACCAACCACAACCACCAAGCGATCATCATCGTCGTTTAACACTCGATGAATCGCCTGACGGGCGTTTACGACGGTCTGCTCTGCCGCCTCTGTTGCGGGGAACTTTTCCAATACAGCAATCGGCGGAAGAAGTTCTTTTATTTGCTGGATTCTTACGTCATCCGTTGGGTGTACACTCATGGGCTTGTCCTGTGTTTGCTTTTATCGTTTACGCGCTAATGCGGCCACTGATGGGCTTACGTTCTTATGGTTACACGTCTACGCTAACCTGACATCTCTGCGTGTGCAAATATTTTTTTACAGAGAAAATAGTCACCAATGCTTTAAAAAAATTGACAGGGAGAAATAGGTAGTATTTCCGTTGCGGTGCACGACAAGAGAATTCCCACTGCAAACACGACGTCGTTATTGCACTTGTCATACAGAAGCTATTACACTGATCATTAAATATAAAAGGAGTAAATGACGTGATCACACGCCTAACCACTAGCGCACTCTTGGCGATATGCCTTTGGGTTCCAACCGCCCAGGCGACCAACTTTGACTATAACCATATTCAAGTCAATGCATTAGGCAACCCTAGTGGGCTGGGTGTTTTAGCACGTTTTGCGTTTACCGAAGGGGCGCATTTTGTCGTCAAAGGGAATTCGCAATTTGAAGGGGACTGGTATACCTCTGGCGGGGTTGGTTTTCATGCTCCTATTAACGAATTTGTTGATTTATATGGTGAACTTGAAGGTGCGTGGTTTAGACGCCCAGAGGATGACAGGCATGATGCCGGCGATTTGGAGACGGTCATCGGTGGTGGTATGCGAGCCTGGATCGCACCGCCCTTTGAGGCAAATCTTTATGTCGGTTCGATTATTTTTGACCAAGACGATAGCACCAGCCTTGTCGAAATTGGTGGTCGTTTTCACTCAACAGAAACGTTATCTCTCGGCGCGACCTGGCGTGCTAATGGTTTAGAGCAAAACCGCTTGATTTTCTCAGTCAGATACCTGTATTAATAGCCTGTGATTCGTTGCTCTTCTTCTACAGCGTGATCATACCAGTGTGATCTTCTCTCGCTGGTGAAAATTTTAATCTAAGCTAAATTAAACGTAGAGACGTACCACTCTTGTAAAAAGTGGTCGTCTTTAGTGCGTGGTGTAACACTCACGTCTGACGCTCGTCGTCATTGTACGTGAGGACTGTCGGAGGGTATAACGATGGTGATGACTCAGCGTATTGGTGAATTTGAGAGAAAAATACAAGAGGCCTATCAAGAAGGTAACATTGAAACGGCTCACCGCTTAGAGGAGCAGGTCGCGTTATTGCGGCGGCGTAAGCTAAAACCTGCTGCTGATTTTAAAGCGGCCAGTCAGGTAGAAGACTTTCACGATGTTTCTGACGGGGATTACTACGATAGCTAACACATCACCATAGAAGCGTCCAAAAATCACATTCTCATAAAAATGTATTATAGGTAAAAGCCTTCTCCAAAGGAGAAGGCTTTTTTTATTTGCTGCCTAAAACATGTGTTTAAAAAGGACGACTACAGCAAATTATTGTGCGGCACGCTCACGACGAACGATCCATGCCGCGGCAGTAATAAAGGCAACGACCAGTGCAGTTTCCACAGCAACACCCCAGTTTCATTGATAATTAAAAGACAAAAACTCAAGTTGCCAGCCACTCAAATCGTCTGAAGAATGAGCGACTACCAACAGATGCGCCTAGTTTACGACTCAATGAGCTAAAAATCAGCTATAAAATCGATCTAACGCAAAGAAAAGCGCTTTTTTTGGCAAAATCGACACTTCGAAAAATAAAGTTTCATCAACTCACAAAGTTAAACGTGACAATGCGCAGTTTTAGCTAGGGGTTTATTGTAAAAATCGCTGAGCTAGCTGATTGAGAAAAGCACGAATGGTGATAAAAGATTATTAGGCTCGTGCACTCCGCTGCACCAGGGGGGTACAGCGGACAGTCACGACAAAAGATAGACGTATTGTGGCGTTAGGATTCAGGTTTTGTTTTCTTTTTTGCTAACGGCACATCGCCGACAGGCACATTGTTGTAAAAGCTCTTATCTCGTTTTTTCGGGGCTTTAGGCTGCTTTTTAACCGGTGTTTTCTGGCGTTTTGCTGGCCCAGGCGATTTTTTATTAGGGACTTTTTTCTCTTTAAAGCCTTTAAATTTACCCTCTAGGCCTTCTATTGCCGTAAACTCAAGCTTTTGTTGCAAGAAGCCTTCAATATTTTTAAAGCTTCGCCAGTCTTTCGGCCCAACCAGTGAGTAAGACAGGCCTTGGTGCCCTGCCCGACCAGTCCGTCCCACGCGATGCACATATTCCTCAGCGTGTTTTGGCATATCAAAATTAATGACCAAAGACACATTCAACAAATCTAAGCCGCGTGACGCAACATCAGTAGTGACCAACACGTCATGAAAGCCGCGCTCAAACTCATTCATAATACGACTACGTGATGCTTGGTTTAGCTCACCACTCAACGCAATCGCTTTATACCCTGCCTGTGTAAATCGCTCAGCCAATCGTTCCGTGTCTGCGCGAGTGGCAGTAAAGATCATGACTTGCTTGTGCACGTTGGCTTTCATCAAGTGCTCAAGCAAAGCCTGCTTATGATCCAAGTGATCACACAGTACAAAATGCTGCTCAATATCGCTGTGCAGTCTTTCCGCTTCACCAACCGCGACTCGCTTAGGAGACTTTAGCATACCGGCTGCAATTTCGGTCACTTGCTGATGATCTAACGTTGCAGAGAACATCAATGTCTGGCGCAACCTATGCTCAGCATGCGCATTCACGCTATCTAATTGTTCTTTAAAGCCAAGATCGAGCATGCGATCCGCTTCGTCTAAGATCAACATCTCTAAACCAGATAAAGACACGTTGCGCTGTTTCAAATGATCGGCGAGTCGGCCAGGTGTAGCCACCACAAAAGTTGGCGACTGACGAAAAACCTTTGCTTGTTCATTGAAGTTTTCGCCACCCAGAACGAGGGCCGCTTTATGAGTCGTGCCACTGGTCAGCATCCGCAACTGGCCATAAACTTGTTTGGCCAATTCGCGAGTCGGTGCCAATATTAACACGCGTGGATCACGACGACTGAGAGGTTTAGAACGCAAAACACGCTGCATCGCAGGCAGCAAAAACGCCAGTGTTTTTCCCGAGCCCGTTTTCGATGACGCCAGCAAATCTTTTCCTGCCATCACAACAGGAATTGCCTGACGTTGAATATCAGTTGGCTGTTCAAATCCACGGTGGGCAATGAGCGACAGTAAGCGTCTATCGAGTCCCAAATCGTCAAATTGCAAGGTATCACTCCAAAGGTAAATCAAAAGCAAAAGGCGCACACGCGCCATTTAAGGCGGCGAATGCTATCATACTTTACGCAAAAACACCGCACCAAAAATTTTGATACTCCAATATCCAGACGCTGTGATTACATGCATGTCTGTCTACGCTATCTGCGAAAAAAAAGCATCAGCCCGCAAGTTTGTTAACAAAATGTTGACGTACAAATAAACATCAATGTAGCGTTACAGGTAAGACCAGATAACAAGGAGTGTCTATGTTCTCGTCTCCACTCGCCCGTGCGAATCAGCATCTATCACTATTCGGTTTCCTAAAAGTCCCAATGATTGGCTGGTGCCGCCCCAAGATCCTTTCGATCGACGATAAGCATGTCACGATGAAAATTCCGTTAGGTCGGCGCACCAAAAATCATTTAAACAGTATGTATTTTGGTGCTTTAGCCGTAGGGGCCGATGTGGCGGGCGGCTTTCTAGCGATGGCGATGGCAGAGCAGCGCGGCGTGAAGATTAGCCTTGCGTTTAAATCGGTACAGGCCGATTTCCACAAACGTCCCGAAGGGGATGTCATTTTCACCTGCCAAGATGGCGAAAAAATCAGTGCTATGATTGGCAATGCCATAGAGACAGGTGAACGCATCAACCAGCCAGTGACGATTGTCGCAACGTGTCCAAGCTTACATGGTGATGAAGCAATGGCAACCTTTGAGCTTACGTTATCAGTAAAATACATCACTGGTTAGCGCGTCCGCTTAACCGTGACAGCCTCGGCAACGCAGAAAAAAGCCAGATTATCGGTCAGTAGATAATCTGGCTTTTTATTAGTAATCGTTAGCGATAACGACAATACAAAAAGCTCAGCGCACTTACTCAGACATCCGTGATACGGATAAAAGAATCACTGAAAAATCATTGACTTTATACAAGCATAATAAAACTGCGGATTTCATCGGCAATACACCGAGTTATCAACCGTTTCTGTGGATGACTTTAAAGTTATACACAGCTGGCGTTTTTCTTATTTTGAAAAACACAGCACCGCGCTAAGCGATGCTGTTTGATCGTTATTCAGGGTGATAACGAATTTGATAGAAAATGCGATACAACACCGGCACCACAATCAAGGTCAGCACGGTAGCAAACCCAAGACCAAACATGATGGTCACTGCCATGGGCCGGAAAAATACATCAGGTAATAGGGGTAGCATCCCCAAAATGGTTGTAATTGCCGTCATACAAACGGGTCTCACACGACTAACCGCAGCATCAACCACGGCTTGGTATCGCTGTTTTCCACTCTCAACCTCTATATTTATCTGGTCGATCAGCACAATTCCGTTTTTAATCAACATCCCACTTAAACTTAAGAATCCCAGTAAAGCCATAAAGCCAAACGGTGTATCAAGTAACAACAAGCCAGTGGTCACCCCAATGACGGCCAGTGGTACCGTTAGCCAAATAATGACCGACTCTTTCACTGAGTTAAATAGCAAAATAGTGACCAAGAACATGAACAAATAGCCAAGCGGCATAATACTAAACAGCCCTTCTTTCGCCTCCTGGGAAGACTCATGCTCACCGCCCCATTCAATGCTGTAACCATCCGGCATTGGTATCGATTCAATATCGGCACGTACACGGCTCAATACCGTCGCGGCAGTCGTTTCTCGCAATGGATCAGGATCGGCCAAAACAGTTAGCATGCGTTTACGATTCTTCCGCATAATGATCGGATCTTCCCAACGCATGTCATAATCAAGAATCACCTGCTGCAAGGGAATATAATCTTGCAATGCTGGACTCCAGATTTTCATTCCCTCAAGCGTATTGATATTGACGCGCTCTTCATCCGGCAGTCGCGCAACAATGGGCATTAAATTGGTACCATCACGATAAACACCAATCCGCTTACCACTAAATGTCATCGCCAGTAGCTCGTCGACATCCTTTTTGGTGATCCCATAACGACGTGCTTGGCTTTCATTAAATTCAGGTTCCAGCACCTTGGTACGGTTGCGCCAATCGTGGCGAATATTGACGGCATCAGGATCATCATGTAGCCGCGCTTCCACTTTTTTTGCTATTGCACGAAGTTCAGTGGGGTCGGAGCCAATAATACGTGCCTCGATTTTAGATCCCGTCGATGGTCCCAAAGAAATCGGTTTCAGTTTTAACTGTGCATTGGGGTGTTGGCGACGTACATACTCGCGCACTGCTCCCATCGTTGACTTCACATGCTCATATTGGTCTACTCTTACTATTAGCTCACCGTAGGCGGCATAGCTTTTCTCAGGTGAGTAGGTCAACATAAAACGTTGCGATCCCTGCCCAGCACTGGTAGACACATAGTTCACCCCTTTTTGCTCGCTGAGCCAGCTTGACACTTCGTCAAGCGTATCTTGTGTAGCGCGAATATCAGTTCCTTCCGGTAACCACACATCAACCATGAACATAGGCGTGGTTGAGTCAGGGAAAAAGGACTGCTTAAGATGGCCAAAACCATACACGCTTGCACCTAGTGCTAAGACCATCACCAGCAAAGTGAGGTAAGCATGGTGCATGCACGCAGTTAAAAAGCGTTTATACACCACAAAAAGAATGCCATTATAGGGATCACTTCCCTCGTCGCCCTCTTCTAGAGGCGTTTCTTTAAAAAAGAGACTCGCAAAGAAAGGGGTTAATGTGATCGCGGTAAACCAGCTCAATAGCAAAGAAATTAGTAATACGGTAAATAGCGTTCCACAGTATTCCCCTGTCGCATCTTCGGACAAACCAATCGGGGCAAACGCGGTGACCGCAATAACCGTCGCTCCCAGCAACGGCCATTTCGTTTGTGTAACAATGTCATGCGCCGCTTGTAATCGTGTCCGCCCGCGTTTTAGTCCGACAAGGATCCCCTCCACCACTACAATGGCATTATCGACTAACATCCCAAGGGCTATCACCAAGGCACCAAGAGAGACGCGTTGCAGGTTGATCTCGAAATAGTACATGAACACAAAAGTGCCAAGCACAGTGAGCAAGAGCACTAGCCCAATCAATAGGCCCGAGCGCAAACCCATAAAGAACAACAGCACCACGATCACGATCGCCACCGCTTGTCCCAAACTCGAGACAAAACCGGTGACTGAGTTATCTACTTCGGCAGGTTGGTTATAAACATGATGAACGTGAATACCTACCGGCTGATCACTATTCAGCTCGGCTAATCGTTTATCTACTTTTTCACCCACTTCAACCACGTTGACGCCATCAGCAAACGAGATCCCAACCTGGAGTGCCTGCTTACCATTGTAAGCAATAATCTGACGCGGGACTTCTTGGTATCCACGTTTAATATCCGCCACATCACGTAGGTAAATTAATCCCTCGGAACCTGCTTCTGTTAAAATCAAACTGCCCAATTCTTCAACAGAAGTAAACTCGCCAGTTGGGTGAATACGGATATATTCATCACCGACACGCAACGCCCCTGCGTTACTGACCAGGTTTTGGGTCGCTAACAAGTTAAACAGAGTATCTGGCGAGATCCCCAGGCTACTCAATCGTTGAATTGAGGCCTCGACAAAGACTTGTTCTTGCTGAGCCCCACTCACGTGCACCTTGCCCACGCCATCGACAAGCTCCAGTTCACGACGCAAAAAATCAACATAATCTTTTAGCTCGCTGTAACTGTAACCCTCTCCGGTTACTCCAAGTAAGATGCCAAATACATCGCCAAAATCATCTTTGACTGAAGGTGGATTAACGCCAGGCGGTAACTCGCCTCGGGCATCATGGACCTTTCGTCGCAATTCATCCCAAATTTGCGGCAAATCATCTGAGCGATATTTGGGTTTCATTTTCACTGTAATTTGCGAGAGGCCTCGGCTAGAAATCGATCTCACCTCGTCAACATAAGTCAGCTGTTGTACCGCTTTCTCCAGTGGATAGGTGACTTCTTCCTCCACTTGTTGCGGTGTCGCCCCCGGGTAACTGGTGACGATCATCGCATCTTTGATCGTAAAAGCAGGATCTTCGAGGCGCCCTAATCCTAGGAATGCAAGGGTGCCGCCGATAAGAAAAATCAGGGTGATCATCCAACTGATCACCTTGTTTTGAATAAAATAACCCGCCACACCTTGCTTCATGATGCTTGTTCCTCTTTTGGCGCCAGTTCTACTTTTTGTCCTTCAGACAGATGGTTGGCACCGCGGACGACGATACGCTCACCCATAGAAACGCCCGTTACGACTTCAATCTGTTGCCCATGAATGCGGCCCATTTCGACATGTCGTTTGCTTACCGTTTGGGAGGCCTCATCGTAGACCCAAACATAACTATGATCGCGATCGAGTGGATCGCCATCTTGATTGAAAATCGCTTCGATAGGGACTGAAAGGCCTGTACGCGTCATTTTTAATCCATCACGAGCAATACTGACTTGTACCGGCATGCCATCCAATATGAATTGGTCATCAGGCATTGGCATTGTCAACGTCACCACGAATGCCCCACTGTTGGGATCTGGCTCTGCGGTGAATTCATCGACTGTGGCTTTGTATGACTGCCCTTGCTCAGTAACAACCTTAGGTTGCAAGCGTGTTTGCACGGATGCTGCATCCCCACCGGCATTGTGACTAAAAAGAACATCTGGGACCTGAACGCGAATATCAGCGCGTGACGCATCATGAATATTCATAATCCCTTGTCCCGGAGCAATCGTCTCGAAAGGTTCTGCGTTCACTTTCGATATCACTCCATCAGCGGGGGCTTTCAATGCGACATAAGATAAACGGAGATTAGCCAAGGCTAATTCTGCTTGTGCAATTTGTCGCTGCGCTTTTAGTTCATCAAACTGAGACTGGGCTAGCATTCCTTTTTCAACAAGCGGTGCCGAACGCTGATACTGTGAGTTAGCAACGTCGAATTTTGCGTTGGCATTTTCAACCGCTAAGCGATAGTCCGTCGGTTCGAGACGGGCGAGGACCTGTCCTTTTGACACACGATCCCCGGCTTGCACATTAATGGCTTGAATTTCGCCCGGCACCCTAAACGCTAACTTGGCTTTATCGGCGGCAGCGGCAACCGCGGGGAAAGCAATCCGCTCATCCAACTGTTGTTGTTCGACTGTATGAGTTGAAACAACAGGCAAAGGTGCTGAATAAGACGCCGGATCAGGTTGACAGCCACTGATAACGCTTAGCCCGAGTACCACGCTAAGCCAAAGCAGCACCTTTATTAGTTTTATTCTCATAATCCTCGCTCCTTCACCCAAGCTCTCACTCGATCACCGGCTTCAAGTGCGCCCGCACCCGTCGCGACAATGACATCGCCATTGTCAAGCCCAGAGGTAATCTTGCCGTTTTTGAGTACGACTGATACCAAGGTAATCTCTCCGTCTTCATTCACCCGCCAAACCGCACTTCCTGAGTCTGATTGCACCACTGCCGTATCAGGGATTTGGGGCTGTGATTGCGCCGGTATGGTGACATGGACTTTCGCAGCCATCCCTGGTAATACATTGACCGCATCGGGTCGACTCAGACTGACCGTGACATGATAAGACGCGGTTTTTGGATCCGCTTCAGTATCGATCTCTTTAAACTGAGCCGAAAATTGGCGATGCTCATACGTGTCAAAAGAAACACTCGGCGTTAAGGTATCAAGATGCTCGGCGAAATAGTGAAAGTAGCGCTCCGGTAACTGGAAACTCACGTTAATAACATCTTTAGATTGAATATGCAGCACCGGAGATTGTGCTTGAGTAAACTCGTTGCGCTCTTTCATTCTTAATGACACGGTGCCTGCATACGGCGCTTTGAGCTCGGTGTAATTTAGGTTGGTTTGTGCCTGTTCAAGACCAGCCGCAGCTTCGCTTAGTGCCGAACGCGCTTCATCAAACCGCTGCTCCGAAATAACTTTATCATTGTGTAACCGATCAGCACGGTTAAATTGAACCTGAGCAAGCTGGTATTGTGCACGCGCTTTGTCTAACTGCAGTGAGTACTGTTGATTATCAAGCGCCGCGAGCATCTGTCCTTTCTTGACATCCATTCCTGCTTTTATCGGCATAGATTCAATAACGCCTGAGACTCGAAATGACAGTAACGCTTTGTTATCTGCTTCAACCTGAGCGGGGAACTGCCGGGTTAATCCTTCTTCATTCGTTACCACAGTCAATAACTTAGCAGGACGCGTTGGCGTCTCTGAGGGAGAAGATATCGCTGGCTCACCACACCCAAAAAGGATGAGAGCGGCGCAACTGGCTAACACAAAACGCTTTATCATCAGCTTATCCTTGACAATAAAACCTAGGGCCCGACAGCAACTGTCAGACCCTAGGTCTTTGATGGGTCTTTATTTTTCATTCTAACCGGCACTGAGTGTTATGCTAACCAGCGCCAGAGTATGTATCAAGATGTTTCCGATAAACTGGCCGTTTGCTCAACAATTAATGCCGTTTGTTTCTCAATAGGATGAATATAGGGCTGCAACGATTCCAGATCTTCATGCGGTGACTTTTCCAACTCTAGACACGTTTTCGACAGCTCGTTCGCTCCGATCATGGCTGCTGCACCTTTCATTTTGTGTGCGAGTTTTTTCACTTTACCCACATCTTGCTGTTCAAATGCTTGCTTCAGCGCGGTTAAATCTTGGGTTTGATTATTAACATATTTATTTATTAGCATGGTCACTAGCTCCATACTATCACCTACTTGATCTTTGACATGCTGAACGTCAATGGGGTATGAGTCACTCATGGCAGGTTCTCTATCATCTTGAGGCTGAGCTTCAACGCCGCTATCATCGCCATAACGGACCGAGTCTGGGTTGGCGTAGAGTAGTAACAGTTCAATTAATTGATCTTTACTAAACGGTTTAGCTAAATGCCCATTCATTCCCGCGTCCACACATCGCTCAGCATCCCCAGACAACGCATTGGCTGTTACCGCTAAAATTGGCGTGTGTTTATCGAATTCACGGATCTGCCGAGTCGCTTCAAAGCCATCCATTTCCGGCATTTGGCAATCCATCAAAATGATATCGAAAGGGGTCTTTTTGTGCAGTTCAAGCGCTTCTTTTCCGTTCACGGCTAACGCTCGTTGGCAGCCGAGTTGTGCTAAAATAATATCAATAAGTTCTTGGTTAACAAGATGATCCTCTGCCACCAAGACATTGAGATCAAAAGTAATACTGTCGTATTGCCCAGCATCTGGACTTGGATCAACTAACGTATGTCTATCTTCGTTCAATACTCGATAAAGCTCAGCATGGTAAATGGGACACGTCAGTGTGGCCATTCCTGTATCATTATGCCCATCATGACTGATTGCGATACACTTATGCACGCTGCCAACAAATGCCTGGCAGCCTTGCATTTTGTCTTGTTCGACCATTAGGACCGTCTGTTCCGGTTCGTCCAGTTCAAGGTTTCGTCCATCAGAGCATGGCGTCAGCGCGACATTAAAACCTTGTAAATAATCAGTCAGCGTCTTAGTCAATATTCTATCGTCAGAGACTAAAAATATATGATAACCCTCAAGAGCGTTGCTCAAGTCGTAATTTGATAAGAGCGTACAATCAGGATTAGGGACACTAATCGGCACTTCCGCGACAAAAGTGGTCCCTTGGTTTTCTTGACTGCGTATATAAATATCCCCATCCATTAAACGCAAAAGCTTGCGACAGACGGGCAAGCCCAGGCCGGTTCCTTGATAAGAACGAGAATATGTATTATCAACTTGCGTAAAATTCTCGAAAATAGCATCATGACGATCTTCCGGAATACCAATCCCGGTATCTTCGACTTCCATGACAAGCTTAGTGATGCCACTATCATCATGCGTTTGAAATAGATTAACACAGATATGACCGCGCTTAGTGAACTTCACTGCATTACCAACAAGGTTAATAATCACTTGTTTATAACGCATCGCATCTAATTCAATGTCACATGACATGTTGGGGTCGATATAGCAATGAAGGCGTAATTGTTTTTCAGCCGCTTTCGCCGCAAATATACTTAGAGATTCATGTACGATCTCAGCTAAATCTACCGACTGCTTGCTAAGCGTCATTTTACCTGCTTCTATTTTGGTGAGATCGAGCACATCATTAATAATATTTAATAATGCCGTCGACGAATTCTGTAGGGTGTCAACAAAATAGCGTTGCTGTTGCGTAAGCGACGTTTCCATCAATAGATTAGACATCCCCACAATCCCATTCATGGGTGTGCGAATCTCGTGACTCATCATTGCTAAGAAGTTAGTTTTTGATTCATTTGCGCGCTCAGCTTGTTCCTTCGCTCGCGCCATTTCTCGTGAAATCATATCGTTCAGTGCTTTCTGTTGCACAAAGTGCACCATCGAACTCAAACTTGATAAAATCGGCTCTATCCAGCTTTGTAACTCTTCATTGTATGTCGTAGACTCATCAAAAAGGCAAACCACACCAACCATTTGATTTGACATGTAGAGCGGCGTGCCAAACACATTAACAATCATTTTATGGTTATTACCGGCAACACCTGCCATCTGCAGACTATGCTTGCTCTGTTTCGTCTCAATAATATCTTCGATTAAGCCACGAACAAATTCCTCACCAATAAAGTTATTTTCAACCAAGCGCGTTTGTGCCAAAACACGGTAAGGGAAGTTGTAGTCTATATTAGTATCGTCATGATGGCCGACTTCAACAATAATACCATGATTGCTCTCACCAATACGGAGTAGAATGTCTAACACATCTTTAAAGCTCTTTTTAAAGTCATCACGTATCAAAAATTTATCTTGTAAACTCTTCATCGCCGAGAAAAGCTCGGCACCTTTGGACACTTTTTGCTTGTCCAGATGTTGCTCAGTGATATCACGTATAATGGCGACATTGAGTGCGCGAGGATCTTCGTCTTTAATGGGGGTCGATTTCACTTGTACAACGCGAACGCCCTCGTCGGTCTCTATTTCATAGGAGCGTTCAACACGTCCATTCAAACCGTAAAGAGCTTGAGAAAAATATCCACGAGAATTAGGCGTAACACGAGAAATTATCGTGGATAAACTAATTGCTTCGTCAGGAATCGACTCAAGTTCAAAGAGCTTTTTTGCCGACTCATTGATAGTAATAATACTGTGTTTATCGCCGAGCACTAATAGCGCATCAGTGTAACTATGAATCACTGTATTTAAATACGCACGACTTTGTTCCGCTCGATTTATCTGCTTGGCGTATTTCCAAATAAAAAAACCAACCAACAAGTTCAACAGAATGATTTGCGTGGCAGTACGGAAAATTTCTGTGTTGAGCTCTTTATCGATGTATCGACTATCTTGGTAGATAATCAACCTACCCACATCGACAGATTGGCCTCCCTGATCATAGACCAAGGAAACGTTGATTTCTTTTAACTCATCGCTTGACCGCATGCCTTTAGAGTCAGTCACATAACGAAATTGTTCATTGCTATCCGTCAGCTCAAGGCGATGGACATAGCGAGAGCCGATTTCACTGTCTAAATCATTTTGAACATTATTAAAGTCATAATTCCACATCAAAGTAGGAAGACGTTGCTTTAGGCGTTGAGTGATCGAATTAATGTCTTGGTTCATATCAGACTCAAGTCGCTCTTTGGCTACATGATAATTATAGTAACCAAACACACCCAATAGTAAAGTAGCTAGTACAATTAAAATAACAGCGAGCCGCATACCTACTTTATTCATCATGATCACACCTGCATTGTCGCCGCCAGGGTTTGAGTTTGGTATCGGGCTTTCTCAAACGCTTTCATGACCGCACGCTCCCTTAGCGCCATTTTTTCACACAGTGATTCAATCCGATCCCAATTCGCATGCTCAATATGTTTACATAGTTCTAAGAGGTCACCATACGGACCTGATCGTGATAATAATGCTTGTTTTGCCGGTTGGTTGAGAGAAAGTTGTTTTACGACATCCTCCATAGGAACGCCCAACATCGCATCAAGGAGTGAAAACGCGCCCACTAAAAAGGCTTCATCAGGATCCAGGTCGCTCAATAGTGGACCTGCTTGCTGCATAAAAATAGCCCGAAGGATCGCCGCATTCTGCAGGTGTGAGCATTCTTGATGATTCATGTTCGACATAATTAACAGCGAGATCAGTCGCCGCAATGAATCTAACCCAAGATACACCACCGCTTGTTTGGGATTAGTAATCGCTTTCTTTTTTGACTTCGCTAATATATTCGCACTTGTGACGACTTTGTAGAGTAACGAGACATCGCGAGAAATAACCTCTGTGATTTCATCTATATCGTGAGGGCTGCGATTAATCACGATACACGCATCCAATAAACTAATCACCGAGGGGGCCACATCACTATGGCTTTTAATCACAGGCTGCTCAAAGAAATACCCTTGAAACAAGCTAAATCCGAGTTGTTTGGCCAACACAAACTCTTCGTTGCTCTCTACTTTGCTAGCCAAAAAGCGTATATCCGGGTAGTTAGCAATCCACTCCGCCCAATCGGAAAGGTTTTCTGTCGCTATACTGACACGGATAACTCCGAACAGGTGTAAATGCCTTTGCCAGCGACTCGTGAAGACATCACTCTCTCCTAAAATGGTAAAGCCAGCTTTCCGGTAAGACTCCAGTTGCTTCACCAGCATCGGCGTCGCGTTACACTTTGCGGTGACGCAAATCACTAGGGATTTAACCGGAATCGAAAAGGGGACCTCATCAAGCAGTGCTGCCTCCGAAAAGCTCACCACGTATCGTAAGCTATCATCGAACTCTTTCCCTGATAAAAAGTTGACACTGAGAATACGTGACGTCGCCGTATCTTCATCAATTGAAGGAAACTTATTTTCTTGGCCCTCCCTAAACAGAAGCTCATTGCCCCAATGGTTTTGCCCTTCGTTAAAGATGGGTTGGCACGAAAAAAAGATTTCACTCACCACTCACTCTCCCTAAAACAAGCCTTGACTACAAACGTAGACCAATAGCGCGGAGTCTGAGCCTTTTTTTGATGTAACTGAGTGTGTTAAGTCCAACTACTTGGCCCACGTTCGTGTTTTGCTTGGGCAAAATCACGATTTTTGCTAGGCTTTGCATTAAGCATATTACGAGGTACATTTATGGATATTTTGAATCAACTGGCCGATGACGCTCCCGAGCACGAGCCGGATTCGTTACCGTCACTCGACGAACAAAAAGCGATTGTGGCAAAACTCAAAGCGCTTGAGGAAAAAGGCGAGCTCACCGACGACGTATTGGCGCAGTATTTTGCCGCCAAACAAAAAGACACAAGCGACGAAGAAGAGTAAACTCAACACGATAAAGTGACCTTGTCACTTTTTAAATCTATCCTATTTTGCGCTATAAGGTGTGATAGCCGAGACATGCCAATGAGAGATGTGAGCCTCGCAGGATTGATACTTGCGTGACAGGGATAGATAGCAAGTGAGCGAAAAAGATACGCCCCGAGTTCAATCTTGGGGCGTTTTTTTGGTTTACTCAGGCGCAATGCCGTCGGTTTTCGCCGCACAAATAAAATCATTTTTGTGCAGGCCTTTAATCTTATGCGACCACCAAGTCACGGTCACTTTACCCCACTCCAGCAAGATAGCCGGATGGTGGCCTTCTTGCTCAGCCAGTTCAGCCACTTGGTTGGCAAACGCCCACGCCAACTTAAAGTTGCGGAAAGTAAACTCGCGTTCGAGCTGATCAATCCCATCTCGCGTCACTTTGCTCCATTGTGGGATATCTTTAAGCAGCGCCGGCATTTCCTCAGCACTGACCAATGGGGCATCAATATTACAGGCTTCACATTTCAACTCAGTTAGTTCAGACATGTTGCGTTTCCTTTTGCTGTTCTGTCTTTTTCGGTTTGGGCGGGAACAAAGGCGCATGAAGGCCCAGTTCCATGGCTTGATGCACATCAGCAATCAAATCACGTTGGCTGATGGCAAATAAGTCGTCAATCGACTCAATGGTAAAGTAAATGGGTTGCATGATGTCAATCCGATATGGCGTGCGCATGACATCTATCACTTCTAAAGGCTTACGCACGGCTTTGTCGCTATTAAAGGCGTACTCGGTCTCCGCCGGCGACGACAAGATCCCGCCGCCATAAATACTGCGATTGCCTTGCGCGTCACTGAGTAAACCAAACTCGACCGTAAACCAATATAAGCGCGCAAGATAGACGCGCTCTTTGGGCGTGGCCTTCTTGCCCAGTTGACCATACAGATGGGTAAATTCAGCGAACGCTGGGTGGGTAAGCATCGCACAGTGACCGAAGATCTCATGAAAATAATCCGGCTCTTGCAAGTAATCAAAGTCTTCTTTGGTGCGCAAAAAGGTCGCCGCAGGGAATTTCTTGTCCGCCAGTAAAGCGAAGAACTGGTCGAAATCAATCAATGCAGGCACAGGGGCCACTTGCCAGCCGGTTTCTCGCATTAACACAGCATTCACATCTGGGATCTGGGGCACCGTGTCATGCGGCAAGTCAAGCATGCGTAGCCCGTCTAAATATTCCTGACACGCTTTGTCTTTGATACACGCAAGTTGCCGTGTGACTAACTGGCGCCATACATCGTTTTCTTGTGCCGACCAGGCTACTCGGCCCAGCTCATCAACGGGTTTGGATTGGTATTTACTCTGTTTCACGTTCACCGCCTTATGTCGTTGTCTGGCGTAAAAATCGCGCGTAAACAGCGGCCCTTAGCCTTACGCAATGTTTCCGTTACTCACAGGTTACGTCGACTTTGCAGAGAAAATCATCTCCTCACCTCGGTTTTGATTTTACTGTTGCGTAACATTTATTTTACATTGTGCGTTTAAAAGGCTGTCGCTACGGGTAATGCCTCACCCTCGAGGGATCCGCGTGCTTGCATGGCTCGTAGTGGTTGAGAAAGGCCTAACTGCAGGGACGAGTGATGAATTTACAACTGAGCGAACTGATAAATTACGACAACATTGACAAGATTCAGATCCGCGGCATTGATGGCATGTTATATCAAGCCATCGCCTTTTTGCGTCACGGCGATACGGTGGAACAGAAGCTGATTTACCACGGCGATAAGCCCTATCTGTCCCGCAGCTTACTAGCGGTGAAAGAGGATTTTGAATGGATTAACGCCGGGCAATACGTGTTAGTCACTGACACGGCGTATGACGAAATGATAGGGCTTGGCACGGAAAAGTCTTTATCGACCCTAGAGCAGCCATTGCATTGGAAATAACGCAACAATGCCCCAACCTATGGGGCAATTTCTTCCCCGTCCCACGCAAACAGACGCCCAGTATGACGACTGTCTAGGCCATCCAATACCGACAATAAGTAGCCAGCCGATTGAGCCGGGCTGAATAATTTGCCTGGCTTAACATTGGCTTGGAATGGCGCGGATAAACGACTGTCGACGGTCCCCGGATGCAGGCCAACCACGGTTAATGATTTGTCTTGGCGGCCAAGCTCGATGCTCATGCCTTTGATCAACATGTTCACCGCCGCTTTGCTTGCACGGTAGGCATACCAACCGCCCGCACGATTATCACTGATACTGCCCACGCGCGCCGACAAGATGGCGAGCTTCGCCTCAGCGTTGCGCTTCAATTTGGCCGTAAGATGTTTGCTCAACAGCAGCGGCGCAACCGCATTCACATCAAAAAGCTGGTGCATGGCCTCACTGCTGCACGCTGCGAGCCGCTTTTCTGGACTAATCGCATCACCATGAAGCATGCCCGAGGCAATGATCACCGCATCTAAACGGTTGTCGTCGATGTGCTCGACCGCCGCTTGTATTGATGCTTCATCGCGAATATTCACCGCCACAGGCACCACCTTTTCACTTATCTCAGCAAGTGGTGCGGGGTGGCGCCCCAACGCAAAGACTTGCTGAATGGATGGTTTGTCGAGCAATGCGCGGCAAAAAGCTTCACCAATCGCGCCACCTGCACCGACAACCGCCACGCGCTGCATGGAATCACTGTTCATTCTCTTGGCTCCTCAAACAAAAAGAGATGCAAACTGCATCTCTTTAGTTAGGGATGAGGCGATCCTGTCGATCACCGTGCGTTAAAACTATAGCTTACGTAGCACGCTCATTAGGTATAGCCCCCCTATCAAGGAAGCAATGATCCCAGCCGGCATTTCTTGCGGATACAACCATGTCACCATCAGAGATCCAAACACCATTCAGCCTCGTATCGACGAAGGTGAATAGAAAATTGTTGTTACTACTGTCGAGAGCTCTATGTCTCCGCCCATCAGCCTTGTGTGGCTAAAACGTGATTTACGCCTGCGGGATCACGCTCCGTTACAAGCTGCCATTGCCGCTGGGCGCCCCTTGGTGATCCTGTACCTGTTTGAGCCACTGCTGCTTAACGATCCACACCATAGCGAGCGCCATTGGCGATTTGTCTGGCAATCGCTGTGCGATCTTAATCAACAGCTGGCACCGCTTGGCGGTCATGTCACCATAAGCCAAGGCGACGCGGTGTCGGTGCTTCAGGCCATCCACCAGCAACAGGCCATTGGCGCGGTGTACAGCCATCAAGAAATTGGCGTCGACGCGACATTTTCTCGCGATAAAGCGGTGGCGAAATGGCTGGCAAGCCATCAGATCCCTTGGCATGAATTTCCCACTGGGGCGGTGATCCGCGGCGCGAAAAGTCGGGTCGATTGGGACGCAGAATGGCAAAAGGTGATGCGTGCCCCTCTTGCCGATCCCGATTGGCAACAAGCGCGCTGGCTAGACACATCACTCACACTACCTGCGCTCGGTCACCATAACTGGGGTTCGCCTGCGCCACGTTTTCAGCCCGGCGGCCCGAGTTGGGCGTATAAAACCTTGCAGTCTTTTTTCCGCGAGCGCGGACAAAGCTATCAACGCCACATCTCTAAACCGCTCGCCAGCCGCAAAAGCTGTACGCGACTGTCTCCCTATCTTGCTTGGGGTAACATCAGCGTGCGCGAGATGTATCAAATCACCCTCCTCCATTGGCAAAAAAAGGGTTGGCGGCGTGCGCTGGTGGCTATGGTGTCGCGTTTGCATTGGCACTGTCATTTTATGCAGAAATTTGAAAGCGAGCACCACATGGAGCATCGGCCCGTCAATCGCGGCTACTTACATTTTGAGTACGTGAACGGTCCGCAGAGCGATGCGCACCTGCTCGCATGGCAACAAGGGTATACCGGTTATCCGCTCGTCGATGCCTGTATGCGTTGCCTACACGCCACCGGCTATATCAACTTTCGTATGCGGGCGATGCTGGTCAGTTTTTTAACCCACCACCTACTGATTGACTGGCGGCGTGGTGTGCATCATTTGGCGCAGCTATTTCTCGATTTTGAGCCCGGCATTCACTACCCCCAGTTTCAAATGCAGGCTGGCGTGACCGGCGCCAATACCCTGCGCATTTATAACCCAGTGAAACAATCGCAAGAGCAAGATCCGCAAGGGGCATTTATTCGTGAATGGTTACCCGAGCTTTCTCCCTTGCCCGATAGCTTGATCCACACCCCGTGGCAAATGACCGACATGGAAGCGATGATGTACGGCGTGGTGCTTGGCGAAGACTATCCCAAACCGATTGTCGATATCGAACAAACCGGCAAACGGGCGCGCGACATTCTGTGGTCGTTTCGTAAACAGGACACCGTTCGCATCGAGAAAGCACGGATCCTCGCCACCCATGTGCGTCCAAGCAGCCCTGAGCCAACAAAAAGCCCTGAGCAACGAATAAGCGATAAGCGGAGCATAAGCCTTGATCACGCGGATAAGCACACAATGAAACAACGGTCACGTGCCACTCAATCTACTGGAGGCAACCCAGATGGCGCATAAAAAGCCGCATCTCCCTAGCAAGGTATGTTTGACGTGCGAACGCCCCTTTACGTGGCGTAAAAAGTGGGCGCGCTGTTGGGACGAGGTTAGATATTGCTCTGACCGTTGCCGTCGCGAAGGTCGTCGCCATGCGCGAGCGGCGAAGATCTAAACGCTTCTAGCAGCGAGCTAAGTTGCGGATGCACCCACTGACGTTTAATCGATACCGCATAAAACGGCTCATACACACTCGGCAGTAAAGCATAGCGGGTGAGCATGCCGCTATCTAGCTCATCGCGAACCACCACTTCGGGCATTACCGCCAACGCGTCATTGTCTCGGGTTAACAGGCGTAGCATCGCCATATCATTGGCTTCTGCCATGATGTAAGGCTTGAGTTGATACTGCGCAGAGATAGCATCAAACCCCGAGCGAATCGGGTTATCGCCATAAGGTAACACCCACGCTTGGTGCTGGTAGCTGGCGTCTAAGGTCGGCGACAAGGCTTTACCCGGCCAGCCAATCACGGCCACCGGCTGGCGTGCCAGTTGCTGGTACTGCCAAATTTGTTTATTGGTGCCCCGCACCGCGATATTGGTTAGCGCCAAATCCAACTGGTGATCAGACAGCGCATGAAGCAAACCGGTTTGATCCATCGACTGCAACACATAACGGCACTCCCGTTGATTGACCAATGGCTGAATAAACTGCTCGATAAAGTTACGCGACATAGTGGATAAAGTGCCAATGCGAATCGTGGCACTAGACAGCGCCCCACCCGTCGATAACAACTGCTCAAGCTCTTCCCCCTGTCGGAAAATTTCTTCGGCATAGTTCATCGCTTGATAGCCACTTTCAGTCAACGTCAAGGTACGACCTTGCCGCTCAAACAATTGCACCTGCATCGCCTGCTCAAGCTGCTTGATTTGTGACGACAGCGCCGACTGCGAAATATGCAGCTGGCGAGCGGTCTGAGTCAGGTTGCCGTGGCGCGCCACCTGCCAGAAATAATACAAATGATGGTAGTTGAGTCGGCTCATCGTTCTCTAAAATAGAATGAAAAATAACTTATTATGTATTTTACTTAACTGTAGTAAGTTTTCACAATGTATCGCATAACTATTGTTGTGAGGTAAGTCATGTTATCCCTACTTCTCGTCACGCCGCTCAAACTGGTACTGCTGGCACTGGTTGCGCTTCTTGGCGGTGTTATCTGGCGATACAGTGCCACTGCGTTTGCAGGCCAAACCGATAAACACCGCTTTCTTTCATCCTTGCTGCTCACCTTGTCGGCGGTCTTATTGGTTTTAGTCAGCAACCACCTGTTGTTGTTTTGGCTTGCTTGGGTGGCGGTTAGCCTCTCACTGGGTCGCTTAATTCTTTTCTATCCGCATCGGCCTCGCGCCCAACTCGCGGCACACAAAAAAATGCTGCTCGCCCGCTTTAGCGAATTGCTACTCGGTGGCGCATTTTTACTGTTGTTTTTCCACTATCAAACCGCGCAGATTGACCAATTGATGTTTCAAGTCAGCCAGCAACCTCACACGCTGACCGTGAGCATCGCCGCCTTTATGTTGGTGGGCGTGGCGATTATCAAGTGTGCTCAACTGCCCTTGCACGGCTGGTTAATTCAAGTGGTGGAAGCGCCAACGCCTGTCTCCGCTCTGCTGCACGCCGGTATTGTCAACCTCGGCGGGATCTTATTGATGCTGTTTGCGCCGGTGCTCGCGGCGAGTCCCAGTGCCAGCCTTGCCCTGCTGGTTATCGCAGGCGTCAGTACGTTGGTCGCAGGACTGGTGAGCCTGACACGCGTGAGCATTAAGGTAAAACTGGCGTGGTCGACCGTCTCACAAATGGGTCTGATGTTAGTCGAGATCGCCCTAGGTCTTTACGAGTTGGCGCTGCTGCACTTGTTGGCGCACTCTTTCTACAAGGCTTTCTCTTTCCTCAACAGCGGCAATGGGGTGAATCATTGGCTCGCAACCCAACTGGCTGACGCCTCAGTTCCGCGTCGCTGCCATTGGCTTGCCGCGATGACCACCGCCGCCGGTTTGATTGTCGCCGTGCATCTGAGTGTTGGTATTTTAAATAGCTTGGCCGCCGGTTGGTTGCTGTGGATGGCGATGGCCATGCTGCTATTACCGGCCTTTACCCGCCCAGGCGCTGCTCGCCCGACACGCGTGCTGCTCAGTAGCGTGTTTGCGCTTGGCCTGCTCGGGCTCTACGCCGCCATTAAACATAGCTTGATTGTGTTTGTCGCGGGCGGAAATGCCACCTATTTATTTGCCGATGCCTTTGCGCTGGTGCTGTTTATCGCGCTGTTTGCTCTATCACTGGCGGTCCAGTACTGGCCTCACAAAGCGTGGGTCAACCGCCTGTTTATTTGGCTGAACGCCGGGGCTTACCTTGATGAGTGGGCGACGCGCCTAACACTCAAATGGTGGCCGAGTGCTTCTTTAATCCAACTACAAACGACCCCATGGCAGTCGCATAAGGAGACGCGTTAATGATTGCGAAAACGCCCAACGTATCTGCACACCCTGAGTCCCTCGATGTGAGCGATTTTCGCGATGCCACCCAGCAAGCGGTCGCAGCGATTGCGCCAAGCTGGCCGTTGGATCAAATGATTGCAGTGAACCCATGGTGGCCGCAACGCTTTACCACCATTGAGCAAGTCTTTGCTGAGCAAGCGGTGTTAAGTGGCCACTGTCCGCTAATGCCGTCGGCGTACTATCTGTCGCATTGGCAATCGCCCATTAGTGAGGCACATCTTGCCGAGGCCATTTCAACCTCTGACAGCGCATTAACAGTGAGTGATTGTCTGCGTGCACTGCGTAGCCATAGCAGTAACCTCCCGCGTTGGAAGCCATTGGCTGAGTTGTGTGACTACACCAGAGAAACACAAGAAGGCTTATCGTGGCAGCAAGAAATCCAGCAGCAAGTGAGCCAGTTTCTCGCGCTTTATCACCAATACCCACAGCGCTTTGATGCCCAAGGCCAAGGCGGTGAACACCTTTATCAATGCTGGTTGAGTGTGGTGAGCCAAGATAAAGGCATTAAAACCCTCACTGGCGTGGATTTGCTCGCCGATTTCGCCGCTCTGCCCACCCAAATGGATGCCTTGATCGCAGAAGCGGCCGCCTTTTGGCAACCGATCCTTCACGACCAAGACGGTAACTTGGCCTATTGCCACGCGCTGATGCATGGCTTATCGGGCTGGGCAAGCTGGCAGGCTTGGTTAGATTGGCAACAACAGCTCAGTGACAGTGAACAGCAAGATCATGGCATGGGCCTGTTCGCGATTTTACTCGCGTGGGATACAGTGCTGGCACGCTGGCTTGCCAAACACCGTGAAACAGCGTGGGCAAGCATTCGCCAGTCCATGCACCACCAAGCGGTGAATGTGCGCCATTGGTATCACCAAGCACAGCAACAGCTCGCGCCGTTGTGGATTTGGCAGCAAGCGCTGGAAATCAGTCAGCAGCGCCCTTGGGCACACGCCTTGTCCGCGCAGGCCAGTGTCGACACTCTCGCCACCTCTCCTACGCTGCAAGCTGTGTTTTGTATCGATGTGCGCTCTGAACCGATGCGTCGCGCGTTAGAAGCACAATCTGATCGGATTCAAACCCTTGGCTTTGCTGGCTTTTTTGGCTTGCCGATCGCCTATCAACCCACTGATAGCCAGATTCAACGCCCGCAAATGCCCGGCTTATTGGCACCGGCGATCACCGCCTCACAAACTCATGCCACCCCCGAACGCTGGTTGCGGATGACCAAGCTCGGCTGGCAACGTAGCCTTGATGCGCCCGCCGCCAATTTAGGGATGGTCGAAGCCGGTGGCATGCTAAAACTGGTGAGCCTATTAAAACGCGCATTACGCATTTCTGGCACCGAAAACCCGCTAAATCGACTCAGCCATACTGACAGTGATTGGGCGCTCACCCGTGACAATATGCCGTTAACCCCAGCAGAAAAAGCAGAGCTAGGCACTGGTATCTTGCGCGCCATGGGCATTGCTGACCATTTAGCCGATGCCGTCTTGTTGGTGGGTCATGGCAGTGAAACCTGTAACAACCCTCATGCAGCAGGGCTTGACTGTGGTGCTTGCGGTGGGCAAACCGGTGAGGTGAATGTCCGCGTACTCGCACAGCTTCTTAACGATGCCGACGTGCGTGATGCCATGGCACAGCAAGGCGTAACGATTCCCGCCAGCACCCGTTTTTATGCCGCCATGCACAACACTACCACCGACGCACTGGATGTCTTTCAGGCCCCCGAGCATGCCCAATGGCAAACGTGGCTGGCCGCTGCGAGCGAACAAGCACGTGCAACCCGCGCCAACCAATTTGCTCAAGCGCCTACCCAGGCATCCAAACTCAAACGCTTCTTTGCCTCACGGGCCAAAGACTGGGCACAAATGCGTCCTGAGTGGGGACTGTGCGACAACGCGGCGTTAATCGTGGGCCCGCGCACCCTGTCTCGACAGATTAATTTGCAAGGTCGCAGCTTTTTACACGAATACGACATGCACAAAGACAGTGACTTTAGCCAGCTTGAAACCATACTCACCGCGCCCATGGTGGTGACCAATTGGATCAATCTGCAGTACTTTGCTTCTGTCACCGCACCGGAAAAATTCGGCAGCGGAAACAAACTACTACATAACATCGTGGGTGGCCATATTGGGGTGTTTGAAGGGAATGGTGGCGACTTACGAATCGGCTTATCGCATCAATCCGTGCACGATGGTCGTCGATATCGCCACCAGCCAGTGCGATTAAGCGTATTTATCGCTGCCCCTCGGGAGGCAATTGATAGTATACTTGCACGCCATGACGATATAGCCGCGCTGGCGAATCACGGCTGGCTGTACTTGATGCAAATTGATGCGCAAGGTGCAGTATGGCAACGCGATCGCTCGGGTCAGTGGTATCACCTGAACGTAGCAAAATAAAACGGAGCATGTCGTTGAAAACGCAACTTCTCTCAGCGCAGTGTTCAACGGACCTAACACAAGCCGCCGAGCTACTGAAAGCCGGCGAACAAGTCGCGGTGCCTACAGAAACCGTGTACGGTCTGGCAGCGGATGCCAGCAATCCAGACGCCGTCGCGGGCATTTTTACCGCCAAAGGGCGACCCGCCAATCATCCTTTGATTGTGCATCTCGGTGACGTCGCATCGATCACCGAGTGGGCAACGCCGATCCCGGATGAAGCATATAAGCTGGCGAATGCCTTCTGGCCAGGGCCGATGACGCTGCTGCTGCCACGAGCCGAGCATGTTTCACCAGTGGTCACGGGTGGATTAGATACCATTGGGCTTCGCGTGCCCGCGCAACCTGTGTTATTGGACCTGCTCGCCACCCATCAGCTTGCCGTTGCCGCCCCGTCAGCGAACCCGTATAAAAAGCTCAGCCCCACCACGGCAGAGCAAGTGATGCATGGTTTAGGCGGAAAAATCGCCGCGGTGATTGATGGCGGCCCTTGCCAGCATGGGCTGGAATCGACCATTGTCGATCTTACCAAGCGTCCATTCCGTGTACTTCGCGCCGGTCCAATCACCGCCAGCGAGCTGAGCGCCGTATTGGGTGAAACGGTCGACGCCCCCGAGCAGCACGACACCGTGGTGCCCGGCAATGTGGGAAGCCATTATCAACCCAATACCCGGTTGCAGATGGTGGCTGCAGACTTATCCGATCTCCCAGCGCCCCATCCGGAAAAGCGCGCGGCCTTGCTTCACTTTGGCGACGCCCCGACACGGGATGATCTAGTCTGCATTGCCATGCCGGATGACGCCGCGCGCTACGGGCAAGCGTTATATCACCAACTCGCGCAAGCCGACCAACTCGGCGTCGATGAAATCTGGCTCGCCCAGCCCCCTCATGGCGAAGCGTGGCTTGCCGTACATGATCGCCTACGCCGCGCCGTCAGCTAGTTTTTGACGCTCACGACACGCGTGTTTGCATAAAGCTTGCCGTTGCACTGGCACACACAGTGCCAGCAACGGTCAGCGTTGCCTCCAACCGACTCATGCCGTGTTTCGCTTTTACACACCAAGCACGTATCTCAGCCTCAACCGCAATGGGCACTGGATGGTGATAGCGAATATTAAGTGACGCTGTCACACTTTGCGGGGCAAACAAGAAGGTACAATGGGTCAACGCCGCATCTAAAAGCGTCGCAATCACCCCACCGTGCAGCTGGTTTTGATACCCCTGCCAAGCGCTTTCTAACCAGACTTTTGCGGTGACGGCATTGTTATCGTCTTGATAAAATTTAAAATTAAATAGCCCGTTGTCACTGCAAGCCACACACTGATGATGCGAACGTGGCGGCATCACGCGTAATTCAGTCATGGCAGCCGCAACCCTTTCCACTCGCGCGACCGCCTTTACCTTGCCGCTTAACACACCCTCGATTTTGATGACCTAAACGGCGGCCTTGCGCGCCACAACCTTTCCCACGCTCTGAGTAACAAGCGGCGTTCTGTTGTTGTGGTTTTTGCTGCTTCATTCGCTGCAACGCCGGTCGTCCTTGACTGGCATCCGTAAGCGGTTGCCAGTACGCAGGCGACAGCCACTGAGTGGGGTTTAGGCGACCATTGGTGAGCTGATACACATGTAAGCCAGCATCAAGTAACCCCGCTAACGCATGCTCACCAATATGACGGGTCACCACACGTGTTACTTGGTTGGCTTTTAGCATCGCAATCAAGGCGTTTTTGGCACTACAACCTTCCGTTACACGTGGGTTGGCGAATTGAGCAAGTGCTTGGCCATCGTCGTCAAACAGCGCGAAATGTTCTGCTTTCATAAAATGCCCCGCAGGACGGTCTTGATTCATCGCAATGGCAATTGTCATCTTCCGTTCTCTCTTTATATAAATGGCATATGCCAAAAATACTCTTGATTTGTAGCATATGCAAACTATTCTGTGAGAGAAAAATGAGAGCTGTCGCATAAAGATATGGAGAGTGATCGCGTCAAGCTGCAACGTCGTGCGACAAAACGCTTTTTCGAACACGCGCGCATCCTTGCTAAGTCGCATGATGAATGACAATAATTAAATGGAAGTATTGGTTTAAAAATACCCATTTTCACGGCAATCATTGACGTGAAATTACAGTTTAGTAAACCATAAAAGCACCTTGGTTAGTCACGCGCAGCACAGACCTTATTTTTGTAGATGGTTAACCCAACACTACTCTTCTGACTCAAACACCAGTGCTTTGCCTTCTACGAGGCAGGCGGTGGTTTTGGCGCGGGCGCGTTTAACCAGGTTGGCTAACGTTTGACGAGATACGCCCATGACTTCCGCGGCTTGCAGTTGCTGCATCCCTTTATGGTCAACAAGGCGCATGGCTTCGAACTCATCCAGACCAATGGTCACCGTCTCTAACTCACTGAGTGGAATGGCGTTGGGTTTAAAACAGTTGGTATGCGGTTTCCCGCAGATACGGCGGGGCATTTTAGGACGCGGCATAGGGTCTCCTTTTTCGCCTATGCTAAGCAAGTTTATTGCTTATGCCAACAAAAAGGGATGCCAATGCATCCCTTTTCTATTTATTATTACTGGCAGTGACTTAGTCTGCCACGTTACACGTCGTACGTCGTCGAGGCAGTGTTACCACCGGTGCCCGTCCAGTTGGTGTGGAAGAACTCACCACGTGGCTTATCGAGACGCTCATAAGTGTGCGCGCCAAAGTAGTCACGCTGGGCTTGCAGCAGGTTGGCTGGCAAACGAGCGGTGGTGTAGCCATCCAAGAAGGTCAGCGCCGATGTAGTACACGGCATTGGGATACCGGTTTCCATCGATTTCGCCGCTACTTTACGCCATGCCGCTAAACAGTTATCTAAGATCCCTTTAAAGTACGCATCTGAGCCCAAGAAGGCCAAGTCAGGATCCTTAGCAAAGGCATCACGGATGTTACCCAAGAAGGCCGAACGGATAATACAGCCGCCACGCCACATCAGCGCGACGTTGCCGTAATTCAGATCCCAGCCGTTCTCGTTTGACGCTTCACGCATCAGCATAAAGCCTTGCGCGTAAGAGATAATTTTTGACGCCAGCAGTGCTTGACGCAACGCATCAACCCACTCGGCTTTATCGCCATCAACCGGTTGAATGTGTTTTTCAAATAGCTTCTCTGCCGCGACACGCTGATCTTTCAATGCTGACAGGCAACGCGAAAATACCGATTCAGAGATCAGGGTCAGCGGAATGCCAAGATCCAGCGCGTTAATCCCAGTCCATTTACCGGTGCCTTTTTGACCCGCGGTGTCGAGGATTTTCTCAACCAAAGGCTCACCGTCTTCGTCTTTATAACCCAAGATGTCCGAGGTGATCTCGACAAGGTAGCTATCCAACTCGGTTTTGTTCCAGTCGGTAAAGACTTGCTGCATCTCATCATGGCTCATACCAAGACCGTCTTTCATGAACTGGTACGCCTCGGTGATCAGCTGCATGTCGCCATATTCGATACCGTTATGCACCATTTTCACAAAGTGACCGGCGCCATCACGTCCAACCCAATCACAACATGGCTCGCCGGTATCGGTTTTTGCTGCGATACCTTGGAAAATAGGCTTCACCGCTGGCCACGCTTCTTCAGAGCCACCCGGCATAATTGATGGCCCAAAACGCGCGCCTTCTTCACCGCCAGACACACCGGCACCGATAAAGTGAATGCCTTTTTCTCGCAGCGCTGCCACACGACGGTTGGTATCTGGATAGTTGGTGTTACCGCCATCAATAATGATGTCGCCTTTCTCAAGCAATGGCGTCAGTTTGTCGATAAAGGTATCGACCACATCACCAGCACGAACCATCAGCATCACCTTACGTGGCGTTTCTAGCTTCTCAACCAGCTCTTCCAGCGAATAAGCGCCAACGATGTTAGTGCCCTTGGCTGGGCCTTCAAGAAACTCATCGACTTTGGCCGCAGTACGGTTATGTGCCACGACTTTAAAGCCGTTGTCGTTCATGTTGAGGATCAGGTTTTGGCCCATGACCGCCAAACCAATTACGCCAATATCACCTTTCATCGTGCTCTCCATTAATTCTGTCCTGGTAATTTTTTTGCTGCCGCGGCATCGAGTACCCATTCCGTCGTGCCTTTGGCACTGCGGATATTGGCGGCAGGATATGGCAGTTGAGTGGGCTCATGTGTGGCGATCTCATGTACAATCGCTTGCTTGCCTTCACCCAACACCAGATAACTGATTTTCTTCGCCGCGCGCAGCACACGGGCGGTTTTTGATACACGCTTTTGACCCGATTCAGGATGCGAGGCCACCAGCGCCAGTGCGGTATTGTCATACTGAGGATCGTGCGGGAATAGCGAGGCGGTATGGCCATCGCCACCGACGCCCAGCAAGATCCAATCAAACACAGGTGTGCCGTTTTCGCTTGGGATCAGCGCTTGCATTTCCGCACTAAAGCGCGCGGCTTCCACGTTCGGATCGTCTTCACCACGAATGCGATGAATGTTCTCTTCTGGAATGCGAATCTGGCTAAACAGCAGTTTGTCGGCTTCGCCAAAGTTGCTCTCGGCATCATCCGGTGCCACACAGCGCTCATCGCCCCACCAAAAATGCAAGTTTTGCCACTGAATCGCCGTGGCGTAGTCATCACTAGCTAAACGCTTAAATAGCATTTTGGGCGTGCTGCCACCAGATAGCGAGATGTGTACGGCACGATCTTGCTCGCTGAACGCTTGCATCGCGTCAGCTAAGTGATTGACCACCGCGTCGGCGTCATCAAAAATACGGGCATTGATCATAGTTCGCAGTATTCCGTGTCTGTGAGGTTTTTGCAGGGGAAACGCCACGCATGGTCGTCTCGCGCCAGCAAGTGATCGGCTTCTTTCGGCCCCCAAGTGCCACAGGCATAACCATATAGCGCTTTGCCATTATCCTTGTATTGGAGAATTGGCTCAACAAACTGCCAGCAGGCTTCCACCGCGTCACTGCGGGCAAACAAGGTTGCATCGCCTTTTAAGGCATCAAGCAATAAACGCTCGTAAGCCGTCAGCATCTGGGTTTCTTCCAACGACGTATAATGAAAATCCATGTTTACCGCTTTGGCGTTAAAGCCTGCACCCGGCTCTTTCAGACCGAAACTCATTTGAATGCCTTCGTCGGGCTGAATACGGATCACCAAGCGGTTTTCGGGCGCATTTTTGCCGAACACAGGATGCGGAGTCTGTTTAAAGTGGATCACCACTTCGGTCACGCGTGTTGGCAAGCGTTTACCGGTGCGCACATAAAAGGGCACCCCATTCCAACGCCAGTTGTTGATAAACATCTTCAGGCCAACATAAGTTTCAGTGCGCGAGTCTTCGGCGACACCTGGCTCATCACGATAGCTGGGTAATGCTTTGCCCCCAACTTGCGATTCAGTGTACTGACCCAGCACCAAGTTATTGTGCAGGTCGTCTTCAGAGAGCGGCTCGAGCGATTGCAGCGCTTTAAACACCTCATCACGCATTGCATCAGCATTGATCTGTGCAGGCGGCTCCATCGCCACAAGCGCAAGCACTTGCAGCAAGTGGTTTTGGAACATATCGCGCACTGCACCTGATTGGTCGTAGTAGCCACCGCGACCTTCTACGCCAAGATGCTCCGCACCGGTAATTTCAACATAGTCAATGAAGTTGCGGTTCCAAAGCGGCTCGAACATCGCATTGGAGAAACGGAAAACCAACAGATTCTGTACCGTTTCTTTGCCTAAGTAATGGTCAATACGGTAAATCTGATGCTCTGCAAAGCAGGCGTGAATGTCTTTGTCTAACTGACGAGCGGAGGCTAAGTCATAACCAAACGGCTTTTCGACCACCAAGCGTTTCCAACCGTTACTTTCATCATTTAAGCCATGTGCGGCTAGGCAGGCAGGAATAAAGTTGTACAGCTTCGGCGGCGTAGCAAGATAAAACAGCGTATTACGCTGGGTGAAACCATATTGTTCGGACAATTCGTCTAAACGCCCTGTTAGCGCGTCATATTCGTGGGTGTCAGAGATATTGAACGATTGATAATGCACGTGCGCCATAAAGGCGTCGAGCGTGGCAGGCTCGGTGTCTTCAAGCTCTTGCATCGAGCGACGGAGCTTGTCACGGAACGACTCGTCACTATAGAAAGTGCGGCTTGCGCCAAGAATTGCGAAAGACGCAGGCAGCTGTTTGTTCGCATACAAATGATACAGGGCTGGGATCAGCTTGCGGAAGGTGAGATCGCCAGATGCACCAAAAATAACAATACTGCTGTTTTCTGGAATTACCATCATCTTTCCTTTGATAATAAAGGTACTGCATGTGATTTGCGCCACAAATTAGCAGCGCATTGGCCAAATTGGTAATTGGCCCTACCTATTGATGCCATTGATATCGCCACTGAAATATGGAGCCGGCTAACTCATCCCTACATTTGCAGCCAGCACGACCAATTCAATGTGCGACAAAAGCACTTCAGTCTAGCACTTTATTCGTCAATAAGCTGCCCCACACTGGTAAGAGGTGCTCAATCGATATCGCTCGCCATCCAGTCAGTGCCGCTTTCCAGCAGACACGTAACGAACTGCGAGACTTTATCGCTTTTCGCCCCGTATGCGGTATAAACACCCACGTTGCCCCGTTTTTCTGCATTAACCCAAAGCATGTTAATTCCCTTAGCGCCGAGAAATGACGCGGCTTTATCGGTGTAAGGCATGACAGCATGCGTACGTTGCAACAACGAGATGCTGGCTGAGAGTGAGTCGAGATCAAAGGCATGCGGGTGAAGGTTTAGCAACGGTGGTAAAGGGCGAGAAAGTAAGTGGGCATGGCGAGGATGATCGGGTGTCACTCGCAATAATGGCCAGTCAAAAAGATGTGCTGACAACACCGGCTGATGGTGGCGCTTTAATTGGTCAAACAAAGGATGATCCTGATGTGCAAACCAAGCTTCTGTATCTTGGAACAACGGGGTAAAACGCACCTGACTGGTGGCAATTAGTTCACTAATTTCATGGCCAATAAAAACATCAATATCGCCATTTAAAAGCGATGACATTAATGCCAACCGATTACCAAACTCCATATGCACCGAACACTGATGCTCGGCTTGATACGCCACCACCGCCGATTCAACAAACAAAGGCCACCAGGCTTCTCCCGTCCCTAGCTTAACCTGTCCGGCTTCTCTGGCTTGTAACACATGCAACTGTGCTTGTAATCGTTGGCGCGCAGCGTGTTGGGCCGTTGCGTGCTGATAATAAAGCTCGCCAGCAGCCGTCATACTGACGCCACGCGGATGCCTTATTAATAATTGGCTTGATAGACGCTGTTCTAACTTTTGGATTTGCGCGGTCAATGTAGGCTGACTGATCCCTAGCTTTAACGCTGCGGCTTTGATGCTGCCACTCTCAGCCACAGCCAAAAAATAACTTGCCGCTTTTTCTACGTCCATTGCATCACCGTTCACATTTTTGCTTTAACCGTTATAGTTTAAAACACTTACTCGCATCAATCATAGCCGTTAAATAGGTTTATTTTCACTCTTTGGTATAGCCATATAGCTATAACAAAGAGAGAGTTATCTATTTTTAATCCCCGTCTTGGGCAGGTACATTCATATCCATTATCGAACGCGTGTTCAAACTGATAAAAAACAAAGAGGTAATGGGTATGCAGTACGCTTGGTGGCATGATGCCGTTGTTTATCAAATCTACCCACGTAGTTTTTACGACACCAATGATGATGGCATTGGCGATCTGAACGGAATTATCGAGAAACTCGATTACTTACATTGGCTCGGCGTCAATGTGTTATGGCTATCACCGGTGTACCAATCGCCGATGGATGACAATGGCTACGACATTTCCGATTACTGCGCGATCGCGCCTGAATTTGGCACCATGGAAGACATGACGCGCTTGATTGATAAAGCCGGCTCGCTCGGCATCAAAATCGTGATGGATTTGGTAGTCAATCACACCTCCGACGAACACCCTTGGTTCCAAGCTGCGCTTCAAGACAAAAATAGTCCCTATCGCGACTTTTACATTTGGCGTGATGCCAAACCCGATGGCAGTGCGCCGGATGATCAAGGCTCAATTTTTGGTGGCAGCGCATGGCAATGGGAGCCAAACACCGAGCAGTACTACTTTCACTTGTTCTCCAAACGTCAGCCCGATCTGAATTGGGAAAACCCCGCCGTCCATGACGCCGTGTATAAGATGATGAACTGGTGGATTGACAAAGGCATTGGCGGATTCCGCCTCGATGTAATTGATTTAATTGGTAAAGAGATCGACAAAGGCATCACTGGCAACGGCCCGCGCCTTCACCCTCTGCTGCAGGCGATGAACCAAGCAACATTTGGCGGCAAAGACTTGCTCACCGTCGGCGAAACATGGGGCGCAACGCCGGAGATTGCCAAGCTTTATAGCGCACCGGAACGCAATGAACTCTCCATGGTGTTCCAATTTGAACACATTACCGCGACCTGGAAAGACGGCGATAAATGGCAGCCCGTGCCGCTGGATGTCGCCGCCCTTAAACAGGTACTGTTCAAATGGCAACAAGAGCTGGCCGATAGCGGTTGGAACTCACTGTTTTGGAACAACCACGATTTGCCGCGCGCCGTATCCAAATTTGGTCACGACGGCCAATACCGAACCCGCTCGGCAAAAATGCTCGCCACAACCTTGCACTTAATGAAAGGCACGCCCTATATCTACCAAGGGGAAGAGATTGCGATGACCAATGTCGCCTTCCCGTCTATCGACGATTATCAAGACATCGAAACCCGCAATTTCTACGACTTGCGTGTGGCAGAAGGGGTCGATCCCGACACTATGATGGAGGCGGTATACCAAAACAGTCGCGATAACGCCCGCACCCCGATGCAATGGGATAACGCACCGCAGGCAGGCTTTACCCAAGGAACACCGTGGTTACCGGTTAATCCTAACTACCCCACCATCAATGTGGCACGAGCGACTGAAAATAGTGGCTCGGTGCTTTATCACTACCGCGAACTGATCAAGCTCCGTAAGCAATACCCAGTGATTGCACATGGCCAGTTTGCGCCTGTAGAAGAAGCCCACCCTGACGTGATCGCCTACGAGCGCTTCGACGATACCCACCGTATTCTCGTGGTCAGTAACTTTAGCGAGCAAAAACAAACCATCACCCTCCCCGAACACTGGCACGATAAGGCCTTAACTTGCCTTAGCTACAATATGGATCCGGTCAAACAGTTAAGCACCACCTACAAACTGGCTCCTTATGAGTCGTTTGCGGTGATGCTGTAGCAAGACGTTTAGTCGCCGATATCATCACGCGCCTGCAGATAGCTGCAGGCGCCCAGCCAAAGGCGACTCACCCCTCTTACACGCCATAAACGACGTCTACCGAAGGCATTAATACATATACCCAAGCCAATCCATATGCCCTGTAGGCCATGATTTGTCTGTCATCGGTTTTACATACAATTCATCAACATACTCGACCGCAACGCCATAGTTGGTGTGTTCATGAATGCGTAGCCAAGAGGCATGTGACTTGACAAGCTGAAAGCCATTAGCCACATAAAAATCGTGCAGCTCAGAGATGAGAATAATGAAATCAACATCTTTGTCTTTGGCATAGTCAGTCAGTTGCGCCAGCATACCCGAGCCAATCCCTTTTCTTTGCCAAGCGCTGTCGATGCAAAAATCACTCACGCCTAACACTTTATACACCTCACCACCGACATTCACTGCCCTATAGTCTAAACCCATACAACCAATCAGTTGATTACCTTGGTACTGCAAAGCTCGCATGTGGAGAAGCTGCTTATAGTAAGAACGGGAAACTTGGTGGTCAGGAAATGCCTTGTTTCTAAGCGCTTGAATAGCCTCATGCTGTGCGTTCGACACTTCGATTTCTGGGAGAGCTTCCATGTTTAAGCTATTGATAATAAATCCATTTATTCAATTATTAACCAGTTCGCCATACTAATAGGGTTCCTATCATCTTGGCTCATAGGTGACGGGGAAATGTGTTTTAGCTCACACAATAAAAATGGCGGCTTCTACGTAAAGTAAAAGCCGCCATTACTTACTCAACATTAACTTACGCAAATCTCTCTCAGCACGCATAACAAACAGAATAAACACCTTGTCTCCGTCTTGCTTATAGAAAACACGACATGGATTAACGACAACTTCACGATAACTTAAATGTTCTAGTTCGGGTGGAATACGACCTGACTCTGGGAAAGTTTGTAGTCGTTCGACGTTAGAGAAGATCGTTTGTACTAACTGTTTTGCAGCAACAATATTGTCAAGTGCGATGTATTCTGCGATATCGTTGAGGTCAGATAACGCTGGATCAGTCCAGATTATTTCAGCCATTTTGACATTTTGCCCTTGGCTTCATCATGACTTACCGCTTTACCGTCAGCTAGTGCGCGTTCACCTCGTGCTATCCCCTCAAGAATCGCTAAACGATGTTGCATAAACTCGTAGTCATCAACATCAACTAGATACGCGGATGGCTTACCATGCTCAGTAATTAATACTGGTTCTTTGGTGTCGTGGAGATCAGCGAGGATCTTAGTTGCTTGACGTTTGAGTGATGTAACTAGTTCTACTTTCATGAGAGCTGCTCCAAAGGAAGACTAAAGTGATACTATTCTATCACTCTGAGTATAGCAAGCTACATGACGGCTAACGAATGACATGGATTCTCCCTCTTGAAGGCCTGCCACACTTAGGTGCGGCCTTTAACCTTTAATAACGGAGGTAAACATGTCTACTCAATTCTTTTGTGGCGTTGATCTCGCCAAGCACCACTTTTCTCTTCACGCAGCTCATTACTCTTTCTCGCCACCGATAAACCGATACACCAAGGGCCTAATATTGCGCCAGCGATGGGAGCACCCCAGAATAGCCATAGTTGTGCGGTGATAGTTGTGCTATGGCTGAAAAAAGAGCGTGATTGCATTGTGCCATACTGCCAATGAGCGCTTTTGCTTCCCCCTGCTTTCTCCCTCTTGTAGACTACGCGCGCGTTGACTATCTACTGATAAGAAAATTGATTTATGCCTGCGATTACACCGGCCTTTAAAGTGATAGACGGTTTCTCTCTCTGTGCCACTGACACAGAGCGCCTTGATGTATTCTTTACCTACCTGCGTGAGGGTGCGCCCGAGCTAGCAGAGTTGCGTCTTGAGCAGCTTGTCTTAGCGTTAGCCAACTCCCCCTCTCAAGCCACGCTCTTTGCCAATAGCGTTTGCAATGAGGCCAAGAAAATAAAGCTGTCACCGGCGTTTGTGCAGCTGGGGATTTTCTCTAAAAACGGCCTTGTGACTGACATTTTTGGTCGACTTTATAACAAAGTCAATCCACCGCCTAAGCGCTGTAACGATATTAACGACCTATTAAGTTACTTTGTGGGAGGGGAAGATAAAGCGTGGGTCAAAGCCATCTCTCATAAGTGCTGGTTTAAGCTATACCGCCTATTAGTAAAAAGTGCCGCCCCAGAAGCAATTCGCTCAACCGGGGCTTATATGAAAAGCGAGTTGTGTTATTCGCTAGAAATGCTCTCTATCTGGATTGCCGCGGAGGAATTGGACCCAGAGTTATTGCGCATTGATCGGCGTCTCAGCGAGGTTGATTCACCGTTCATTGCATTGCAGCGTGAAACCCACCAACTTGTGAACGCGATTAAAAACGACACGTTGGATCCCAAAGACAGGGCACATTTTTGGGTGATAATTGAGCAATGCCAGCAGCAGGTTAAGCGGATCCGAGCTCGTGGTATTAACCAAATGGGCTTCTCCGCGCACGCTTCACGTATGCTTGAGCGCTTGGATCAAACGTTAAACCGAATGGTGCTCCTGATCCAAATCTTAGACTTTCGGCACCCACACCAAAAAGCACGCTGCGTATTAAACCTCTGGCGGCAATTGCTTATTTCAGTGACTGAACGCAACAGTGTACGCGCGATTTATCGCAAAAGTACCCGCACATTCGCACAAAGCGTGACACAAAATAAGAGCAACCACGGCGAGCATTATATCGCCAAAACCAAAAACGATTACTTTAAAATTCTGCGCGGCGCCTGCGGCGCAGGGGTGATTATTGCCCTGTTAGCATGGGTAAAAATGTATATCGAGACCCTGCAATTATCACCACTTAACAATGCATTACTGGTCAGTTTAAACTACGGCGTCGGCTTTATGCTGGTGCACATTTTACACTTTACCATTGCCACCAAGCAGCCGGCGATGACCGCGGCAAACTTTGCTGCACATGTAGAAAAGAACAAACAAGGGCGCACGCGTAGTAAAAAGCTGGCACGGTTACTGATCAATGTGAATCGTTCTCAGTGGTTTGCAGTCTGGGGCAATATCACCGCGGCAATTATCGTAAGTGTGTTGGTTAGTCTGCTTTTTAGCCATTTATATGGCAACCCGGTACTAAACAGCGAACAAGTGGCCTATCAAACCGCTGCGATTCATCCGATCCATGGTTTAGCCTGGCTTTACGCCGCTATCGCTGGGGTCTGGCTATTTTTGTCAGGTATTATTACCGGCATACTCGATAATCGGGCGGACTACATTGAGTTGAAAGATCGGTTAATCGGCCATCCGTTATTCCGCGCAATCTCGCTTCAACGACGAGAGCGGATAGCGCTGTATATTCATCAAAACTATGGCGCATTGGGGGGTAACTTTATTTTTGGTGTGCTTTTAGGCATGACCAGTTACTTAGGCTATCTTATTGACGTTCCGCTTGATATTCGCCATGTTGCCTTTTCTTCTGCCCATGCGGCCTATGCGCATATTAGCGATTACCAGTCGTGGTTGTCGGTTTTATCCAGCCTGTTTTTTGTATTGATGATTGGCTTTATCAATCTGTGGGTCAGCTTTGGCCTCGCGTTATTCGTCGCGCTGCGCTCGCGTAACTGCGAGCTAGACATCGCATCGGTCCGATCCGCCGTTATCAACCAAATAAAACAACGCCCAACCTCTCTGTTTTGGCTAAATGATCACCAGCCCCTGACTAAATCACAATCGTCTAGTCAGCGTCGTACGCCATAGATAACAGACATGACATCGACGAGGGCTCATGCAAAAACGTCAGTTTAGTCCGCGATTAACCGCTATCATGCCGCTGTAATCACAGCGGCATTTTTGTCTAGTCGGCATAGGGTATCTACTGAAAAGATAGACAATTTAAGGTCTACCCTTTTTCTCTTTGATGATTTAGCTATCAATGTAAACGTTGAGCGCGCATATAAATTTATAGCTTTCATCACGTTATAGACATTAATCACACGGTTATCACAGGTAAAAAAGATCACGACGCTCATATTTTTTATCTCGTCTACGCTTATAAGAAGATAAAAAAATTGGAGGCACCATGCCCAAACACCTGTTCAAACTCGCTTTCTCAGTATTACTACTGATCACGACACCCGCTCGTGCCGATGTGCTGACTATGCCTTTAATCAAGGACTCAAAAAAATCGATATCGAACAGATAATGAAAGAACGTTTGGGCGAATAATCTCCCTTACCAATAAAAGCGATCGAAATGGATCGTGCGGCAAAGACAAATGGAAGAGTAGCGCTATGTTTAAGAGTCTTAAAGCAATACTTGTCACTCAAGTGATTATTGCTGTTTCTATCGTGTTAGGCATATCAAGTTATATTGATTACCAGAGCACGAAAAAGGAACTGAGTAGCGCGCTTGAAACCACCGTGGCTAAAGCCACCAACCGAATGAACCTCAGTCTCCCAAAAGCGATTTGGGATTTTGATTTGGAAGCGGCGAAGTTATCCATTTCTGCCGAGCTCAAAGCGCCAGATATAAAAGCGGTAAGAGTGCTTGATAAACAAGGCGAAACCATGGTGTTTTTGCGTCTTGGCCAAGACAATGGCGAAGACGGTGAAAGGCAGGCAAAAACGATTGGTGATGATGAAAAATCGATGTACGAATCGATGATGCTGAAAGAGACCGAGCTGTCATTTACCGAATATGGAGAAACCAATCAAGTCGGTACATTACAAGTTTTCTACAATACTGAGCGATTAGAAGCCGCACTAGCAGACACACTGAAACGAAGCGTTATCGAACTCGTCGTGCTTGATCTTGTCATTATTGTGTTCCTAATTCTGGCACTCACTGCAACGGTGGTGAAACCACTCAATGATCTCACTGCTAGAGTTCGTGAATTAGCCAGTGGCGATGGTGATCTTTCTAAAGTTATCCCCGCGCCAAAGTATAAAGAATTTGCTCAGATAACCGAACATATTAATCATTTCACCGCCTCTCTTCGTGAGATCGTCAATGAAGTGACACAAGCATCAATTAATCTCGCCAGCGTCTCAGCAGAAAGTGGACAAATGGCACGAACCAACGCCGAGCGTTTAGAACAGCAAAAACAGAGCCTGTCTACCGTCGCTGCGGCCGCAACACAAATGAACCAGTCGATAGCAACGGTTGCGGATACAGCGAATGATGCAGCGACACATGCTGCCAATGCAACCGATCTTGTCAATCAAGTCTACGGCATTATTGAAAGTTCAGCATCTGAAATTATTAACATGCGTACTGAGATGGAAAATGTGAATACTGAAATGCACAAGCTGTTAGAAGAGGGGGAGAAAATYTCAGGTGTCGTCAACGTGATCAACGATATTTCAGAAAAAACAAACTTATTAGCATTGAATGCCGCGATTGAGGCCGCACGAGCGGGCGAACAAGGGCGAGGGTTTGCGGTTGTCGCCGATGAAGTGCGTAGCTTATCAGTGAAAACCAGCGAATCGACTGAGAAAATCCAATCCAACATTAAGTCACTGAGTGACGCAACGGAATCGGTTGAAAAAGAAATCAATCGTATTAGTAGCATCTTAGAAAGCACCGCAGGACGCGTATCAGAATCACAAGAATCCGTTAGCCAAGTGCGCGAAACAATTACGGATATTTCTGAGCGCAGCGGCCAGATTTCGCAAGCAACCGATGAGCAGCGTCAGGCCATCGATGAAGTCAGCCAAGCGATTAACGAGGCCTCAGAAGCGACTAATCAGGTTACAGAAGGGGCACAAGATAATGCCACGCGCACTGATAAAGTGCTGACGCTCAGTGAGGATATCAAAGGGCAAATGGAGAAGTTTAAAACCTAGCTCAAGCGCTAATAAAAAGGAGAACACATGAAAAAGTTAATCTCAGTTGGCTTAGGGTTATTACTACTTATACCCAGTGCCATAGCTAAAACATTGACAGCTGCGCAAGATCCTTGGCCACCTTTCGTGACTGAGGATCCAGAGCGACCTGGTATTTCTGTTGAGCTAGTGACAGCAGCCATGGAAACACAAGGCTATCAGGTGGACTTTAAAAATATGCCATGGGCACGTGCACTGGATGCAGTGAATAAAGGGAATATCGATATATTACCGGCAACGTGGCACACCAAAGATCGCACTGAATTTTTGCACTATAGTGATGCATACATGGATAACGAGCTGACGTTTATAAAACGGTCTGGCGATGGCTTCCAATTCTCTAACTTGAATGATCTTGAGGGTAAAGCCGTTGGTGTTGTGCGTGATTACGGTTATGGTGATGCCTTCTTAAGTGCCACAAACTTTGAAAAACCAGTTGCCAATAATCTTGCAAAAAATTTAAGAAAGTTACTAGCCAGCCGAATAGATTTGACTCTGGAAGATAAAATCGTCGCCCAGTCCGTCATGCAAAAAGAAGGGCTTGATAGTAACCAGTTTTCTTTTACTGATAAGTCACTATCAACCAACGCTTTGCATGTGACGAGTGGTAAGGACAACCCAGATGGAAGAGCGATTATTGATGCTTATAACCAAGGACTTAAAGCTATCAAGGAAAACGGTACATTTGAAAAAATCGTGAAAAAATACGGTGTCGATTAATAAACAATGCACCCATGACATAAAAAGAGGTGCGATTGCACCTTTTTTATTACTATTTACGTGCGTTAAGTTCGCACGTTTAGTTTAAATAACCATCAAGTATTGATTTTAATTGACCGGACTGACGCATGGATTCAAAGTTTTGGTCGAGCAATGCTTTTATATCATTAGCCTCTGGGTATTCACGCGAAATCATCATATAGAACTTATCACCCATATTGCCAGGAATCGGCTCGACTTGCATCCCGCCAGCGAGATAATCAATGCCTTGTGCCGCTTTGAACCCTGCGAGTATTTCGTAGCATGCTAAAAATACATCACAGCGCCCTGCTTGCGTCTGTTTTACCAGTTGCTTAACGTCTAACGCCAAAATCAGAGCAAACAAGGTGACACGATTGATGGAATACCCAAAAGCGAGATCAAGCCCCAGCGCCGCGCCATAGCTAATCGGAATCGCGATGGCCACGACCAAGGCACTGCGCCAGTTTAAAAACAGCCCCACAAACACCACCACGGTCAGCATGGCAATGCCTAAGCTCGAGACTAAATTATTGACTTTAGCATCAGCGGTTTGACCATAGTTGCGAATAATCTCAACCTCTACGCCCTCCGGGAACTATCACTTAACGTGGCGACATCTTGTAAGTACACAGGCTTGCCATTCACAACCGCGACAACTAACTGGCGAATATCGTCACGGCTTTGATACCACTGTCCGGTTTCAAGGACATACCGCTGGCCTCGATGCTGAATATCACCGGCGTTACGTTTTTGATGACTCAGTGAAAACGCACGGGTTAAATCGGCCACACTGATTTGATAACTTGCCATTGCCGCCGGATCGAAAGCCACTAACACCTGGCGTGGCATACCCCCGACAACGTTAACCACATTGGTTTGGGGAAGGGCTTTTAAATCCAAAGTGGCTTGCTCAGCAATACGACGCAGCGCGTAATGATCGACAGTATCTGGCTTATCGCTACGCAGCGCCGCCATCACAATAGGGACATCATCAATTTCAACTGGCTTAATCGCCCACTCGCTCACCGCGGCAGGGATCGCATCTTGGTTGGCGTACAGCTTGTTATATAGCTTGACCAGCGCTGACTCGCGATCTTCTCCAACATAAAAACGCACGGTCACACGCGCCGATCCGGTTTGTGTCGTGGAATAAACATACTCCACCCCGTCTATTTGACTGACTTTTTTCTCCAGCGGCTGCGTCACCTGCTTTGCCACTTGTTGCGCGCTTAAGCCCGGTGCTTGTATCAGCACATCTGCCATCGGCACCACAATTTGCGGATCTTCTTCTTTGGGTGTAAGCCACAGCGCGGCAGCCCCAACCAAAAGCGCCAACGCAATTAAAATAGGCGGAAAAAAACTGTTCATCACACGGGTAATAAACGGGCCTTGAGGTTGATCATCTCGCATAGCAGTTCCTTGTTGCTGTCGTCCGTGCGCATCCTTTACGGAATAGATATAACGTCTACATGCCTAGATATAACTTAGTTAACCATCGCCGTCTGATATGTTGTTAGCATCACAACAACGAGTAATAAATCAAGATTACGGGCAATAGATGCGTTGTAACGTGGCGATAATATCCGCGACGTTGGGATCTCGTAAGCGATAAATACCTGCTGTGATGATTTACGTACGCTCACCAGTTGATGACGTTTGAGCACGCTTAAGTGTTGAGAAAACGCCGACTGACTGAGGCTCGAACCTTGTTGCAACTGTCCCACATGGGTCTCTCCAGCCAGTAGCTGACATAACACCACCAGGCGCTCAGGATGCGCCATTACCTTCAACAAGGTCGCCGCTTTCGATGCTTGTTGTCGCATTGCGCCAATGTCCATATCAGGCACATTATCTTTTTCATATAACCCTGTCTGAACCACCATGTTAGGCTCCTGTTGTAAGGACTTCATTAAGCTTAGCTCCCTTTATTATTTAGTCAACTCTAATTTAGACATATTATCATTAGACTTTTCTAAACATAGCGACTACAGTGAAACTAACGCTGGATTCAATCCACATAACAGGACACGCACCCAAAGCAACCAACGTCAGTCGAGCGGTAGCTACGGTGCAATATCAATGCAAAGGAGTCTTACAATGACAATTGAAAATGCAGTTCGCGTGATCGCTGGCAGCATAGTGCTGCTTTCTGTGGTACTTACCCTCACCGTGCACAGCCAATTTGTTTGGCTTACTGTATTCGTGGGCGTAAACCTCATTCAAAGCGCGTTTACAGGGATTTGTCCGGCAGCCTTTTTCCTGAAAAAACTTGGATTACGTCACGCTTAACGGAGTCAAAATGACCAAGATAGTAATTATTGGAGGCGTCGCCGGTGGCGCTTCTGCTGCAGCTCGTGCACGCCGTCTGACCGAGGACGCTGAGATCATTATGTTCGAACGCGGCCCCTACGTTTCGTTCGCTAACTGTGGTTTGCCTTACCATATCGGTGGCGATATCACGGATCGCAGTAAGCTCTTGCTACAAACACCAGATAGTTTTCGTGCGCGCTTTAATGTCGATGTGCGTATTAATAGCGCCGTCAGTAACATTGACCGCGAAAACAAAACCGTTACGGTCACTCGGGCCGATGGCAGCACCTATCAAGAGAGCTACGACAAATTACTATTAAGCCCTGGCGCGGCGCCAATTATGCCGCCAATTCCTGGCTTAGATAACCCACTCACGCATTCTTTGCGCAACATCCCGGACATGGATGCAATTTTGCACACCATCGAGATGAACAACCCCAGTCACGCAACCGTCGTCGGCGGAGGCTTCATTGGTCTTGAGATGATGGAAGCACTCCATCAGCGTGGCATTGAAACCACCCTTTTAGAAATGGCCGATCAGGTGATGACGCCGGTTGACCGCGAAATGGCAGGCTTTGCCCATCAGAGCATTCGTGATCATGGCATTGATTTACGCCTGGGGACGGCCTTGGCGTCGGCCGAATACATTCCAACCACGCATGTGGCCAGTGATGACGCCGGTGAACCCAGTGAACCGCAACACTTAGAAGGTTTACTGAGCCTCACGCTAAATAATGGTGACACGCTACACACTGAATTGTTGATCATGGCTGTCGGCGTAAAACCTGAAGTCACCCTAGCACAACAGGCCGGCCTGGCGATTGGTGAAAAAGGCGGGATCGTGGTCAACAGCACCATGCAGACCCAAGACCCAGATATTTATGCGGTCGGGGATGCCGTCGAAGAAATCGACTTTGTCACTCACAAGCCGACGCTGGTACCACTGGCTGGACCGGCTAACCGTCAAGGGCGCATGGCCGCTGACAACATGCTAGGAAGCACTGAGCATTATCTTGGCACCCAAGGCACCGCCATTTGTAAGATTTTCGATCTGGCCGTTGCCTCTGTGGGCCAAAATGAGAAGCAACTTAAACAGGCCAACATTGATTACCAAAAAGTCTATGTTCACGCGGCAAGCCATGCGGGTTACTACCCGGGCGCAGAAATTGTCTCGTTTAAAATGTTATTTGCACCCAACACGGGCGCTATTTTAGGCGCACAAGCGGTAGGCAAAGATGGCATTGATAAACGCATTGATGTCATGGCGGTTGCACAGCGTGCCGGGATGACGGTTGAGCAACTACAGCATTTGGAGCTGACCTATGCCCCACCGTATGGCAGTGCTAAAGATGTGATCAACCAAGCCGCTTTTGTAGCAACTAACCTGATCAAAGGTGACGCAAAAGCGGTTCATTATCACGATTTAGCGACCCTAGGTGATGACCAAGTGCTTCTGGATGTGCGCAATGCCCCTGAACGCGAAAACGGTGAGTATATCGAAGGCGATATCCATATTCCGGTTGACGAACTGCGCGGGCGCATTCATGAGCTCCCCAAAGACAAAGAAATTTTGATTTACTGCCAAGTCGGCTTGCGCGGCAACGTCGCCTATCGCCAGTTAGTCAATCATGGCTTTAAAGCCCGTAATTTACTGGGCGGCTATCGCACTTACAAGTTTGCCACAGCTTAAATACGAATCATTGCCAGTCAAAAGCCACAAGCGCGAGCCAATGCTCGCGCTTTTTGTTTATTGGAAAACCCGCCCAACCTGGCTTATACCTATTAAGTTATCATCATAATTTGTCAGTTTTGTTGATAATCAAGGTACCGACTTAGGGCTCACTCCTTTTGTCCCACAGCTTTAAGGCCATTAACAGAGAGGATCAATATGCTAGGTCGTTCTAACTCTCACCTACAAGCGCTTGAGCAAGCAATTATCGCGGTTGTCACCATTGATCACCACAATAACATCACTTTCTTTAATCAGGCAGCAGAGGACATTTGGGGATATTCAGCAAGCGAGGTGAAAGGAAAGAACGTAGCAATGCTGATCCCCACCGAATTACAAGCCAACCACGACAGCTACGTCAACCGACACAGATCTGGGGGCGAAGATCGCATCGTCGGGCGTTCTCGTGAAGTGCAGCTTAGACGAAAAGACGGCTCATTGACTTGGGTGCAACTGTCTTTATCCAAGATACGCGTCTCTGGCAAAATTCATTACACGGCATTTGTTCGTGATGTTACCGCTGAACGAGATGCGCGAGAGATGATGACCCAAACCCTCGAACAAGCGCTTGATGCTGTGGTGTGTATTGATGAAAACAATTGTATTACCTTTTGTAACAAAGCGGCCGAGCAGCTGTGGGGATACAGCAAAGAAGATGTTCATGGCAAGAACGTTAAAATGTTGGTGCCTCATGCAATCCAAGCCAACCATGATGACTATGTAAATCGCAACCGAAAGACCGGCGAAGATAGAATTGTTGGCACCAGTAGAGAAGTCGAGATCGAACATAAGGATGGTCATCGACTCTGGGGGCAGCTCTCACTATCGAAGGTACATCTTGGTAATCGAACACTTTATACTGCCTTTGTAAAAGATGTCACTGAGACTGTGCAACGCCGGGAAGAAATGCAGTTATTGTCCATGGTGGCAAACGAAACCGATAACGCAGTTGTCGTGACTAACCCTCAAGGGAAAGTGGTTTATGTAAACCGTGGTTTTGAGCGGATGTCAGGCTATAGCTTAGATGAGATGAGAGGGAAAAAGCCTGGTCATATTCTTCAAGGAGCAGATACTAGTCCTGAAACCGTGCAAAACATTCGTGATCATCTTGCCCGCCATGAGCCCTTCTATGATGAGATTCTAAATTATACTAAAGATGGGCAGCCTTACTGGATATCGCTTTCTATCAACCCTATTTGGGACGACAACCACCATATTACGCACTATATCTCTGTGCAGGCCAATATTACTCAGGTAAAACAAACCTACTTAGATTTCACCCGCAAATTAGATGCTATCAGCGGCGCATTAGTTATTATGGAAATTTGCCCCGACGGTAAACTTGATTCCATAAACTCTCTATTTGAAGACGCCTTGAAAAATATCGGTACGCGATGCGAAGACGCCTCCTATGACATCTACCATAAAATCACACACGAATTAAAAGAAAGTATCGATAAACAAGGCCATGCCTCTACCCTCATTGAGTTTAATGGAAAAGGGGAGCAACTCGCAATTGATGCGAGGATTTGTGTACTCAAAGATTTTTCCGGCAATATACTCAATTATGTCATGTTTGGTATTGATATCAGTGCTCGACGTAAAACCGTGGCAAAAACGCAAACATCAATGCAGTCCGTTTCTCAGTCAAGCCAGGAAGTGATGAAAATTATTGATACTATCAACAACATTTCCGAGCGCACCAATCTTCTGGCACTGAACGCAGCGATCGAGGCCGCTCGTGCCGGTGAGCTCGGACGCGGCTTTGCGGTGGTCGCCGATGAAGTTCGCCAATTAGCTCAAGTCTCTCACCAGTCGAGCAAACAAATTAGCGAGTTGGTAGAAAGTACCGTGCAAAGCATTGATGAGCTTGCGGTTTTATTGAACGACATTGAAAGCTAAAGCGTCAATAAGCGCGAGATCAAAACACTCGCGCTTTTTTCTTTTTATACGTTGGCCAAAGTCATGACCATTAAACCGACTGGGCTACAGCCAACTGCTCTAAAGGCGCTGGATAGCCTAGATAGAAACCCTGCACGTGTTGACAATCAAGCTGCTTTAACAGCATAAGTTGAGTGTGGGTCTCTACCCCTTCAGCTACCACGTTAATATCCAGTCGTTTAGCGATATCGATAATGCCAGCGGTGATCGCTTTGGCGCGACTATCGGTTTCCATCGCTTGAATAAAACTACGATCAATCTTAATTTCATCGACGTTGATCCGGTTAAACATACCTAACGAGGTATAGCCGACCCCAAAATCATCAATCGAAAAGGTGACGCCATGGCGTTTAAGCGTGTCAACCACTCGCGCGCACTCAATAATGTCATCTAATGCGGCAGTTTCTGTGATCTCCAGGCAAAGATAACGAGCGAATTCAGGGTTGGACTGCAAATAGGTATCGATACGTGCTATCGCATCCACACTGTTAAATTCAACCGCAGAGATATTGACCGATACCCGTTTAACCATATTACCTAGCAGCTGACTTTCATTCAGTTGTTTGGTGGCTTTTTCTAACACCAGTGCCGTTAAATCCTCGCAAAAATGCTGCTCTTCAGCGAGAGGAATAAACACACTCGGGGGTATATTGCCATATTGATCATGTGTCCATCTTGCCAATACTTCTAAACCACTTAATTGGCCAGAAACCACATGGTATTGAGGCTGGAAAACAACATCGATTTTATTGGTATCAATCGCCTGCTTAAGATCATTAACCAGGTTTTGCCGCTTTTTAGCCTCTTCTGTCAGATAGATATCATGATATGCAACGGCATTTTTATGCTTCTTCGCTTCGTTCAATGCGCGTGTCGCCGCTGTCATTAAAGCCGTGGTGTCTTCTCCATCCGAGTCAAACACCGCCACGCCTACCGAACAGGTAATGTCTCTATCGTATCGTTGCAAAAACTGGTTACACTGACGATGTAACTTGTCAATGTATGGCGTCATTTCGCTAACATTGGGTAACGTCAGCAAACATGCGAATCTATCGGAGTGAATTCTCGAGGTTAGGTTTTCAGGCACGGTGGGCGTATCTATTTTACGCGCCACCCCAATCAGCAGTTGATTGGTGCGATCAAAGCCCAGCTTATTCGTTACCGATGTATAGTCATCAATGTCAAGCACAAACAACGTATAGCATGATTCCGCATTAGCATGCTGCAGTAATGTATCAGCGCGACGAATGAACACGGAGGGACTATGAAGCCCGGTAACCGTATCGATGTCACTCGCTCGCTCTAAATCACGATAATTTTTCTGTGCCAACGCCCAAAGTAACACTGAGGTAATAACGACAAACAGCAGCCCCTTGAGAGACTGTGCCCAAGTAAACATTTCAAGATTATCGGACAGCACGTTAACCAATTTATCGGAAAACAGCACCCATAAAGAAGCAAAAAAGAAGTAGATTAAGGCCAATTTTAGTGCGTAGTACGCTGTTTTTTTCATTAACACTTCTTAACCTCTTCGTCTCGCTTATTAACTTATCATTAATTATTGCATCTTTTATCGCCGCCGCTAATCATAACAGTTCTATCGCTTCACCGCGGTAACCTTTTACTTACACCAACGAGTGCAAACCGCCTGCGCCTGCCCGCCTAAACATAAAAACAACCTAAATTAGTATTGACTTATTTATGTATCCGAGTATGCTACCCTTCTCATTTAGCCGTAACGTTTTTTGACTCACTGAGAGGAAAATCATGACGTTTCAAATCCCATGGGATGCCTTGTTTGGTGGCATGCTGGTTGGCACTGCCTGTCTCGCCCTTTTAGCACTCAATGGCCGTATTGCCGGGATCAGCGGTATTGTGTCAGGCGCGTTATCATCACACGGCCGTGAAGCTCAATGGCGAGGTCTGTTTTTGCTGGGTATGATCAGTGCGGGGGTCTTCATGCCATTTATCGGTTTTGAACTACCCAACTACACAAGCCTTGCGCCTGCACTCACACCTATGGTTGCCGTCCTCGCGGGGTTGCTGGTCGGGATAGGCACCAAATTAGGTAACGGCTGTACCAGTGGTCATGGCATTTGTGGCATGGGTCGCTTATCGAAACGCTCAATCGTGGCAACGCTCACTTTTATGGGTGCTGCCTTTGTCACTGTTTTTGTTCGTTTACACCTTTAAGGACGTTTATCGCTTATGTTTCGGCTTGTTGCTCTACTCTCAGGCTTTATCTTCGGTGTGGGTATGATGGTGTCAGGCATGGTCAATCCCGCTAAGGTAATTGGCTTTCTGGATGTATTCGGCCAATGGGATCCCAGCCTTGCGTTTGTGATGGGCGGTGCGCTGCTGGTCTTTGTTCCCGGCTACTTTTTGGCCGTACGTCGGCAGAAAAAACCCGTACTGGCCGATCAATTTTGTCTGCCCAAGACGCAAACGCTTGATAAAAAACTCATCGGCGGTGCATTACTCTTTGGCACCGGCTGGGGACTCGCCGGACTTTGCCCAGGCCCGGCAATCACGGCTATTGGCTCCGGCGCACTACCGATCGGTCTATTTGTGATTAGCATGCTAGTGGGGATGCGGCTTGTACAAGTGTTCAATGCCAGCTAAAACCGCGCTCTCGCGACAGAAAGTTAATAAACAACGAGTAAAAAAGAGCAGGCGGCACAATCGCCGCCTGCTCACGGTTTATCCTATTACGACGAGAACAATCCCGACGACAAATAACGATCGCCGCGATCGCAAATAATGGCCACCACCACAGAGCCGGGGTCAGCTTTGGCAACTTGCAGTGCCGCATATACGGCCCCGCCAGCGCTCACACCCGCACAAATCCCCTCTTCTCGCGCTAATGCTCGCGCCGTTTCTTTGGCGTCTTGCTCAGAAATATCCATCACCACATCGATATGCTCATCGGTATAAATACCCGGTAAATACTCAGCCGGCCAGCGCCGTATCCCAGGGATGGCACTGCCTTCTGTCGGCTGCAAGCCAATGGTTTGTATCGCGGGGTTTTGCGTTTTTAGGTACTTTGATGTGCCCACAATGGTGCCTGTGGTGCCCATGCTGGCAATAAAGTGGGTGATTTTTTGTTGGCTTTGCTGCCAAATTTCAGGCCCTGTACCGGTCACATGAGCCTGAAAGTTATCCGGATTATTGAACTGATCCAACACTTTGCCCTTGCCCTGTGCCTGCATGGATAACGCCAAATCACGCGCACCTTCCATTCCCGACGCTTGAGAGACGAGAATCAACTCACTGCCATAGGCACGCATCGCATCTTTGCGCTCCTGGGTAGCATTTTCAGGCATGATTAAAATCAGACGATAGCCTTTAATCGCCGCCGCCATTGCCAGCGCTATCCCGGTGTTGCCACTGGTCGCTTCAATCAAGGTATCGCCCGGTTGGATATCTCCCCGCGTTTCGGCCTGCACAATCATGTTCAGCGCGGGCCTATCTTTGACTGAACCGGCCGGGTTATTGCCTTCAAGTTTAACCAAAACAGTACTCCCCGTATCAGCGCCTAGACGCTGCAAGCGTACCAAGGGTGTTTGTCCTACGTAGTCTTCAAGCGTTGGGAAATCAGTCACGTCTCTTACCTCTGCCTATCTTTTTCACTGGCGTCATGCCGTGGGGCACTGTCTATAAACGCCATGTTACAAGGGTTTATCACTGGCACGCAGATAAATTGTCACTAACATATACAAAATAGTTATAGTAAAACTGTTTTTTATTCCTAATGATTGCTTTTATTCTGTGACTTATAGCGACTTCTTTTGTTGAACAAGCATCAACCGGTCATTAAGGAACATTACAATGAAGATATTCAAAACGCTGGCTCTGTCGGCCCTACTTGCCACCAACAGCGCACAGGTATCCGCCGCTGAACAAACACTGTTGAACTCTTCTTATGATATCGCAAGGGAGCTTTTTGCCGACTACAACCCACTGTTCGCAGAGCACTGGCAAGAAAAAACCGGCGACTCCGTAACGATTAAGCAATCCCATGGCGGTTCATCGGCGCAAGCGCGCGCAATTATGCAAGGACTGCAAGCAGATGTCGTCACCTTTAACCAAGTCACTGATGTGCAGGTACTGCACGATCGTGGCAAACTGATCGATGCCAATTGGAAAGACAACTTCCCCAATAGCAGCTCGCCCTATTATTCCACCACCGCCTTTTTGGTACGTAAAGGCAATCCCAAAAATATTGAAAACTGGGACGACCTGGCCAAAGACGATGTCGCATCGGTCTTTCCTAACCCAAAAACCTCAGGCAATGCGCGCTATACCTATTTAGCCGCGCTCGGTTATGCGCAAAAAACGTTTGGCAAAGACAACACCGAACAGCAAGATGCGTTTTTGAAGCAGTTACTCGCCAATGTGGCCGTATTTGATACCGGCGGCCGTGGCGCAACCACCTCATTTGTTGAACGTGGCATTGGCGATGTCTTAGTTACCTTCGAATCAGAGGTGAATAACATCCGCCAACAATATGGCAGTGATGATTACGATATCGTGGTGCCTAAAACCTCGATCCTGGCTGAATTCCCCGTTGCCGTGGTAAAGCGAAATGCTAAACGCAATAGCACCACTGAACTGGCGACAGAGTATTTGTCTTATCTTTACAGTGAAAAAGCGCAGCGCTTACTGGCTAACTTTAATTACCGCGTTCATCACCAAACCGTCGCAGACGAGTATGCCGATCGCTTCCCTCAGGTTGAATTACTGACGGTAGAAGAGATTTCAGGTAGCTGGGATAAGGCGATGAAAACCCACTTTGCTAGTGGCGGAAAGCTAGACCAGCTCCAGCGCCGCTAATTGCTATTACGACTTAAATCGAGACGTTATGCCATCGTTATCGCATCAACGCCAATCTATGCCACGGGGAGTGCGTCATCAGCGCGTACTCCCAGGGTTTGGTATCAGTCTGGGCGTATCGCTATTGTTTATCAGTCTGATTTTACTACTGCCAGCCAGTGGTTTAATCATGCAAACCAGTCAAATGACTTGGCAGGAATATTGGTTTGCCATCTCAGACCCACGTATTGTCGCCAGTTATAAAGTCACGGCCGGCGCGGCGCTTATCGCTTCCTTATTTAATGGTGCGATTGGACTGCTCTTTGCGTGGGTGTTGGTGCGGTACGATTTTACGGGTAAACGCTTTATTGACGCGTTGGTGGATTTGCCTTTCGCACTGCCCACCGCAGTCGCCGGTGTCACCCTCGCTACCTTGTATGCCGATAATGGCTGGATAGGTAGCGTACTCGCGAACCTCGGTATACAAGTGGCTTATACGCCGATAGGCATTATGATTGCGATGATGTTTACCAGCCTGCCGTTTGTCGTGCGCACCGTACAGCCCGTACTGGAAGAAATTTCTCAAGAGGAAGAAGAAGCTGGCACCTTATTAGGCGCAAGCGATTTTGCCGTGTTTTGGCGCGTTATCCTGCCGACCATCAGACCCGCTTTATTAGTAGGTATCGCCTTATCTTTTACGCGCAGTCTTGGCGAATTTGGGGCCGTGATTTTTATTGCGGGCAATACGCCTTACGTCAGCGAGATCACCTCATTGATGATTTTTGTCCGTTTGCAAGAGTTTAATTTCCCAGCGGCAAGCGCCATTGCTTCAGTGATCTTGATGGCATCATTGTCGTTACTGTTTGCGATCAACCTATGGCAAGGCCGCTACTTAAAACGTATTCACGGTCGCTAAGGATAGCTTTATGACTCCCCACACTGCCCGAATCGGTGATTCTGTTTGGATCAAACGTAGTTTGATTGGCTTAATGCTGATACTGGTTGCGCTCGTGTTGGTGCTTCCCTTATTGAGCATTTTTTCTATTGCATTTTCTGACGGTATTGGTACCTATTTTGAGCACCTTCTTGCCCCCGATACACGCCATGCGATTGGGTTAACGCTATTGGTTGCCGTTATCACGGTGCCGGTTAACTTAGTGTTTGGTGTCATGCTCGCATGGGCGGTAACTCGGTTTCAGTTCCCAGGCCGAAAACTGGTCACCACCTTGWTTGATATTCCCTTCGCGGTATCACCTGTGGTCGCTGGTCTACTCTATTTGCTGCTGTACGGTAGTAACGGCTGGCTAGGCGCGTGGTTGTTTGAGCATGATTTACAAGTGATGTTTGCACTGCCTGGCATTGTTTTAGTCACCCTTTTTGTCACCTGCCCCTTTGTTGCTCGCGAGCTTATTCCGCTGATGCAACAGCAAGGGCACGCCGAAGAAGAAGCGGCGGTGATTTTAGGGGCGTCTTGGTGGCAACTGTTTCGACGCGTCACCTTACCGAACATCAAGTGGGCCCTGATATACGGGGTGATCTTGACCAATGCCCGGGCCATCGGTGAGTTTGGCGCGGTGGCAGTGGTGTCAGGTAGCATTCGTGGCCAAACCAATACTTTACCTTTGCAAGTGCAGCTTCTGTATGAAGACTATCAAACCCAAGCCGCGTTCGCTTGTGCCTCATTGCTTGCCTTTATGGCATTGGCAACGTTAGCGTTCAAAGCCTTAGTGGAGTGGCGTCAGCAACGCGCACAGACAAATGTAACGCCGCTTGATGAGCACAGCGCGTCAACGCCAGCCCAATTTATCCCACAAACGACCCAGAGTGAGCAGTAACATAATGCAAATTCAATTAGACAATATCACCAAACACTTTGGCCAGTTTCAAGCACTTTCGCCGCTATCTCTCACCATAGAAAAGGGTGAAATGATGGGGTTACTTGGACCATCAGGTTCGGGAAAAACCACGTTACTGCGGATTATTGCGGGGTTAGAAAACAGCAATAGTGGCCAAATCCATTTTGGCGAACGCGATGTCACCCAGGTGCATGTTCGCGATCGACGCGTTGGCTTTGTCTTTCAAAACTACGCTTTGTTTAAACACATGACAGTCGCTGAAAACATTGCGTTCGGCTTACAAGTCATGCCGCGGCGCGAGCGCCCTTCAGCGGCCGCCATCACTCAACGAGTTAACGAGCTGCTCGAGGTGGTCCAGCTGGGTCATCTTCGTCAGCGTTATCCCGAACAATTATCGGGCGGACAAAAACAACGTATCGCTCTGGCACGTGCACTCGCGACGCAACCAGAAATTTTACTTTTGGATGAACCGTTTGGGGCATTAGATGCGCAAGTACGTAAAGAACTACGACAATGGTTACGACGCCTACATGATGAAATGGCATTCACCAGCCTGTTCGTCACTCACGATCAAGATGAAGCGCTGGAGCTATCCGATCGGGTGGTGGTGATGAGTAACGGGCAAATTGAACAAGTCGATAGCCCGGTTGATCTGTATGCTTCGCCGAAGAGTCGATTTGTGTTTGATTTTTTGGGGAACGTGAATGTCTTTTCCGGCCAATTTCAGCAAGGGGTATGGAAAAATGGTAACGCCTTTATCGAACCTGCCCTCAATGCGCAGACCAAACAATCCGGCGATTTGTATGTACGCAGCCATGAGCTGACGATCACCGATAAACCGAACAGCCAGGTATCATTGCCCATGCGCGTGGTATCAGTCAACCCTGTCGGCGCCGAGGTACGCGTATCACTGGCACCACAAGGTTGGGAAAGTGATCAATTGTGGGAGGCCACCCTAACTCATCATGCTTGGCAAGCCGCATCGTATCAAAAGGGCGATACCGTTTATGCCATGCCACATATTGGTTATTTCTTTAACCATGACGATACAGCCCCCCACCGCCTACAATGGCCATTTTTGGCGGCAGATAGCTTGGTCTATGATATTTAAATAACATTTTATGTGGCGGTGACCCTATCCTTATCAACGAAAAAAGACAGCAGGTGTCACCCCCCAAACACCTGCTGGTTGTCGCTTAGCATATAACTGGGTGAGTTCTACCCCGCCGCGCCTGTGCGTGCTTGGTGATATTTAACAATGATCTTTCTAACACTTACCTTGTTTGGCATGCCCAGGCGGGCAAAACTTTCCAGACGATCGCGTCTCACTATCTTTTGAGTTCACTTTCACCTCTACATTATCAAGCTCGCCTTCTACACGGGTCAGCTGACAGCCTGATAAAAGAGCAACAGTTAATAGCATCAATATCACATGTTTCAATTTTGGTACTCCACATAATCGAATAAATGTGAGTCTATCAACTACTATCTGACCCTGTGCTAATACAATGACAAAATCATTAATAACCGCCACATGTTTCTATTGGTCATTTACTCACCAAGCTCTACCTTGGCTTATCAAAAAGCTGGACGTCACCGGTGATAACCAAAACAATTTGCTCATCATTTACCCGCGCAATATTTAAGCGGTATAGATACAGATTAAGGAGGCCCATGACCAACCCATCTAGCACAAAGTTTGCGGTACTTGGCGCCGCTCTGGATGGGATGAAGAAGTGATCGAGGACACCGGTCTACAAGCGGCGTATGACCACCAACTGCATGATGATGAGGGCGAGCCCTATCGCGGGATAGAAATAGAAGAAAAGACCAAAACAGCCGAAGCAGAGCGCATAGATGAAAACTAATTACAAAAATGTTATTTAGTACAGATATAAAGTTTAAACTTGATCACAGTTCAAACACAAACTATGCTTTTACATACTGATATGTAATTTAGTTACACATAAGGAGCGTGTTATGTTATCAGCCATTAAGGAACTGTTTACCCCTCACAAAGACTATGCAGGTCGACACATTGATGCTGTTATCGACTGATTAGCGGCGCAAACAGGGACAGAAGCCCATGCTTGGTCTTATCTCCGAGAGCAAGCTGTGTATGAGAATACATTAAACGGCATGCGTATTTACCCGCATGAGCTGAGAAAGTACGCGGCTTAAAACAGACTGCACTCAGGACACCAGCAGATTTTACGTCGTGTGGATGTGGGGTTCGTGCTAGACTCCACGCCATTCAGTGTCTCCACCCTTTTTATGGGTGGGCGCGCGTTCATTGTTTGTTGAGTTTGCCATGCCATTTAAAAAACTGGGGTTAAGCGCCCCGCTTTGCCAAGCCATTGCCCAACGCGGCTATACCATCCCCACGCCAATTCAAGCCAAAGCCATTCCGATCATCCAACAAGGCCATGATCTGATTGCCGCTGCGCAAACAGGTACCGGGAAAACCTCAAGTTTTATCTGGCCCATTATCGATAAGTTGTGTGCCGGTGAAGCGGGACGCAAAAAGCGCGCTCGCGCATTGGTGATTGCTCCAACAAGAGAGTTGGCCTTGCAAGTCGCCGAAAGCGCCCGCCAAGATACGCAGTTTACCGCGCTTAAAACCTTAGCGATGGTTGGCGGCATGGACGAGCAGGCACAAAAGCAAGCCTTGATCGAAGGCGTCGACATTTTGGTCGCCACGCCAGGGCGCCTGCGCGATTTACTCAGCCAACGTGCCGTCTATCTAGATGAAGTAGAAGTGCTGGTGCTGGATGAAGCCGATCGTATGCTCGATATGGGCTTTATTGATGCAATTCAAAACATTCTCGACCGCTTACCGGCAAGCACGCAATGCCTGCTGTTTTCTGCCACCTTGTCTAATAAAGTGCGTGATCTGGCCAAAGCAACCATTGGTGATGAAGGCAAAGAAATCAGTATTGCTGCACGAGATGCCTCGAAAGACAATATTACTCAGTGGTGCATTCCGGTCGATAAAGATAAGAAATCCGCTCTGCTTAGCCATTTGATTAAAGAAAATGGCTGGACGCAGGCGTTAATTTTTATCGAAACCAAACACGGCGCCGCCAAACTCGCCACCCAGTTGGAAAAACGGGGCATTGCCGCTGAAGCGTTTCACAGTGGACGCAGCCAAGCCGTGCGGACCCAATTGCTGGAAGACTTTAAAAACGGTGACATCCAATTTTTAATTGCCACCGGTGTCGCCGCACGCGGCATTGATATTAAGTCGCTTGAGCGTGTAGTCAATTACGATCTACCCTTCCCGGCCGACGAGTACGTACACCGGATTGGCCGTACCGGCCGTGCCAGTGCTCAAGGCGAAGCGATTTCATTGGTCTCAAAAGACAACACCAAAAACTTGCGCATGATTGAAGCACGTCTCGGGCACCCACTTGAACGTCGCATCATCGAAGGCTTTGAGCCCAAAAAGCCGGTGCCGCTGACTGCGCCCAAGTGATAATGTGCAAACAATGATCGCGACAAAAAACGGCGAGCTTTATGCTCACCGTTTTTGTTTGCTTTATGCCTGAGTCAGTGTTTGCCATAGCGCCTGCCATACGTCAGGGCGCCGATAGTACTGGCTCATTGTGATGGCTTGCCATTGACCGTTTTGCTCCACCAGCATGGATGGAAAACCGCGCAAGCCATGCGCTGCCATCAATTGACGGGTTTGATTCACCACGGGCATCACGTCATTTTCGGCGCGATTCATCGCCTGTTGCCAAGCCTCTACCTCTATCCCCATCTCGCTGGCAAGCTCTGCGAGCGTGTCAGCGTCATAGACGGAGCGACCTTGCTGATAATGGCCACGCTGGATGCGTTTCAGCATCTCTGCGCCCTGACCATCAAGCTGCTGAGCAGCGAGAATAGCTTGCGCGGTAATAAAGGAGTCCAAAATGACCGGCTGGTCGCTTGCCACGCGGTCAAGATAGGCTTGACCAAATGTCTGTCCGGTTTGATCGGCAATGGTTTGATCAGCCGCCAAAATGTGTTGACGAAAGCTGTCTTCAATCGGCGCACGCTCACGCATACCACCTGGATGAAGCTGCAAGTTAATCTTAGGGTTGTTGCTTAGACTTTCAATCAATGTGGCGGCGCCAAAGCACCAGCCACACATTGGATCAAATATGTAGTGGGCGTTTACCATTCCATCTCTCCCGTGTGCACTTTCACACCAATTTCCAAAGCCATCGGTAAACCCGTTTTCGGATATTTCGCTTGCATGGTTTTAATCAGCTCAGCACTGTCTTTGCTGTTGGCTTTCGCCTCGGCGAAGTCTTGCAAATACTGCTGGGCAAAGATAATGGTGTCAGCGTGCCGTGCCTGCTTTCATATGGCCTGGGATCACCATTTCAGGTTTCAGTGCTGCCATTTCTTGTAGTTGTGCGGCCCAACCTTCACGTGCGTGATCAGATTGTGCGTCTGCCATCCAAAGGTGAACATTGCCATACACAGCGACGTTACCCAGGATCGCCTTGTTGGCTGGGATCCAAAGATACGGGCGATGCGCCAACTCGCCTTTCGCGCCACGAATTCCAATTTTACGACCGTCTAGTGTCAATGACGTACGGGGATAAGCAGCAGGTACCACTGGGTTTTGCGGGGCATTGTCACCCATGTTTGGAGTCCAAAATGCCATTTTTCCGTCCAGTTTTTCTGCAATGGTGGCGCGTCCGCTTTGGTAAAGCCCTTTATGGCCGCTCATCCCGGATTCGATGTGGATATTGAGATGCAGGATAAAGCGGTCGATTTGATTGCGGAACGGATTGATATTGCCATCCGCATTGCGTCCAACCCCGACCCTTCCCTAATTGGTCGCCCGATCGCCGCGTGTGATTCTGTCTTGGTGGCGGCACCGGATTATTTAGCCGCCCATACACCAATCCGCTCACCGGAGGATCTCACCGCGCATAGCTGTCTCAGTTACAAGCAGTTTGATCGACCGATTTGGCATTTAGACAAAGGCGAGGAACACGCCGCGGTTGCGGTGCAAGGTAAGCTCTCAGCTAACGAGGCGACTACCTTACTCAGTGCCGCCATTCAGGGCATGGGCGTGAGCATGCAGCCGGTATACCTAGCTCATAGTGCCATTGCGCGAGGTCAGTTGTCGGTCGTGCTCCCCGATTGGCAACCCAAAGCAATGGATATTTACGCCTTGCACCCGTCACGTCGCAACCAACCACCGGCGGTGCGTGCGTTGCTGGATGCGCTGATTGCCCACTTCGCAGGTAGTCAGTGGGCACCGGTTGCTATTTAGCTAGCAGAAAAAATTGCGTAAGAAGAGCTATTTAATGAGAGAAAAAGCGCGCAGGCTTAATCAGATGATTTTGCTTGCGCAGCATGATAACGCTGGGCTTTGACCAGCCATTTATCAAGCTGATTGGCAAAGGCTTGTTTTTGCTGCGGACCAAGCGGAGCAGGCCCACCTGTATGCACACCGCTACTGCGCATGGTTTCCATAAAATCACGGATATTGAGTCGGGCACGGATGTTTTCTTTGGTCAGCAATTCACCGCGGGTGTTAATCACTGTCACGCCCTTTTCAATCACTTCATCCGCCAACGGAATGTCTTGGGTGATCACCAAATCGTCCGCTTCTGCCTCGGCAACAATTTGGTTGTCCGCCACATCAAAGCCCTTTTCTACCTGACGTGCGCTAGCATAAGGCGACGGCGGTAAACGAATAAACTGGTTGGCAATAAAGGTGGCTTGAATATGCGTTCGGTGTGCCGCGCGCACAATCATCTCGCGCATCGCGACCGGACAGGCGTCCGCATCTACCCATATTTGCATGCTGGCTCTCTTAGCTTTTACGTCAATGCCTGCATTAAACCGCATCATCTTTATAAAAGCCAAAAAAAGCGCCGACAATTCGGCGCTTTCATCAGGAAAGTATGAGATGACTTACTTTAACAACGCCAATACCGCATTGACGCACGCTTCAGACGATACTGGGTTTTGTCCTGTCACTAAGTTGCCATCGGTGACCACATACGAAATAAAATCATCCGCTTTCTCATAAAGACCACCGTTTTCTTTGAGCATATCTTCGACTAAAAAAGGAACGACCTCGGTTAAGCCAACCGCGGCTTCTTCACCGTTGGTAAAGCCGGTGACTCGCTTGCCCTTTACTAACGGCTCGTCGCGATCTGAACGCGTATGGCGGAACACAGCCGGGCCATGACACACCGCACCAACGGGTTTGCCCTGATAGTAGAAGGTCTCAATCAACTGACGTGAAATCGGGTCTTCGGCCAAGTCCCACAATGGACCATGGCCGCCGGGATAGAAAATGGCGTCATATTCGTAAGCATTAATATCACTTAGCTTGACAGTATTATTAACCATGTCTTGCAGCTCAGCGTCTCCGTCAAAACGACGCGTTGATTCAGCCTGCGCATCTTCCGCTTCGCTATTCGGATCAATCGGCGCCTTGCCGCCTTTGGGACTGGCGACAACAATGCTTGCGCCGGCATCTTTAAACGCGTAATAAGGGGTGGTGAACTCTTCAAGCCAAAAGCCTGTCTGATGACCCGTATTGCCCATGGCATCGTGGGATGTTAGCACCATCAAAATTTTATGTTGTTGCATCATCGCTCCTTGTTGTCACGCGTTAGGATGATATTTCATTCATTTACTCTGTGTTGTCATTCGCTAGACTAACAGGCCAAAGAGGTAAACGTAATGGGTACCCGCTTAGATCAATACAATCAATTGACGGTTTATTTACTTTCCTTGTCTAACGCTGACCTAATACTAGCTCAGGAATGACAGCCTAACCTGCGCATTGCCTACAATAGTCTCATCCATTGCAGGCCATCGCCCGCACCGTTTCAGACTTAACATCGATACAATGAGGTCAATATGAAAAAAACATACCTACTCGCCCCTCTCGCACTCGTCGCCGTTTTAGTTGGCTGTGAGCAACAAACAAACGACCCTCAAGAGGGAAAGTCGCAAGTCGAATCTAGCGTAGAAAACGCCCAAACTGCAGTAACAGAAGGCACCGAACAAGCATTAGACAGTGTGGAAACGGCTATCGACAACGCTGAGGATACCGTTCATGAAATGGCCGATCACCACAACGCCAAAACCTCGCTGGACTGGGATGGTACCTACCAAGGCGTGATCCCTTGCGCGGATTGTGAAGGTATTGATACCACACTGACGCTTAACCAAGACAATACCTACGTTCTTAGCAAAACTTACTTGGGTAAACAGGGAGAAGCATTCAAGGAAGAAGGTTCTTTTTCCTGGGATCAAACAGGTAGCGTTGTGGTTCTTGAAGGCTTAACTGATAGCCCGAATCAATTCTTCGTGGCCGAAAACCAAGTTATTATGCAAGACATAAATGGCGAGACCATCGACGGCGATCTCGCTGATATGTACAAATTGRAAAAGCAGTAATGCGTCGAGCGCCTTATCGCTCACAACAAGCGGTAGGGCGTATTTTTTCTCCTTTAGCCTTAGAATGACGCGCTCTCGCTGTTTTTTCTACCTTAATGCCGCGATTCACTCTCTTTTGTCCCCCCACTGTTCGCACAATTTGTCACTTTAAGTGACAAATTTGTTGCCAATAAAACTTGACGATATTTCACTCTATGGTTTAACACTTAGATAGAGGCGAAACAAAATCTTATCCGGTTGGTGTTAAAAGCTCATACAAGAGAGCTGGACGCGGCAACCTGACAATACCTAGATTAGGACCACGCACCAAACGAAATCCTTCTCCGTTTGTTCGATGGCGTGACCGAAAAACGGCACCTTTCTGCATCGGCAATCGTGCTTGATCCAAGTTCGATTACCGGTCGGTAGTACGTTTTATAAGCACCACCGTCGTGGGATTGAACAGGAGTCAGCGTATGAGCGACGTTGTATTGAAGTTTTCATACGAAGAATACGGCGCCCGTTTAGCCAAGGTCCGCTATGCCATGGAAGAGAACGATATCGATACCTTGCTGGTACACGATCCATCGAATATGGCGTGGCTGACAGGCTATGATGGCTGGTCTTTTTATGTGCCCCAGTGTGTCGTGATTGGTTCGACCGGCGATCCGTTATGGTTTGGTCGTATCCAAGACGCCAATGGTGCGCTGCGGACTGTTTACATGAGCGCTGAATGCATCACCTATTACCCTGACCACTATGTCATGAATCCACCGCTCCATCCTATGGAGTACCTTTGCAATTATGTTCTGGCAGAAAACTACTGGGATCGCGGCCGGATTGGGGTAGAAAAAGATAATTATTACTTCAGTGCCACCGCGTTCGAATCCCTCAAAGAAAATCTACCGATGGCAACTCTGGTGGACACCACTGGGCTAGTTAACTGGTGTCGCGCGGTCAAATCTAATCAAGAACTCACGTATATGCACACCGCTGCACGTATTGTGGAGAATATGCATCGCGTGGCCTTTGAGATGATAGAACCCGGCTTGCCCAAACATTTATTGGTAGCCGAAATCAATAAACACGCGGTCGTCGGTCATGATGGTCACTTTGGCGATTACGCTGCCATTGTGCCTATGTTGCCATCTGGCGGCGATGCGGCAGCGCCTCACTTAACCTGGGATGACCGCCCATTTAAGCGTGGTGAGGGGACATTTTTTGAAATCGCTGGCGTGCATCGTCGCTATCACTGCCCGTTGTCACGCACCATCTTTTTGGGTGAACCTGGCGATGAGTTCAAACGCGCCGATGAAGCGCTACAAGCAGGACTTGAAGCTGGTCTCGCGGTTGCCAAACCGGGTAATACCTGTGGCGACATAGCCAATGCCCTTAACGACGCACTATTGCGGTACGGGTTCGATCGTGAAGGGGCGCGCTGTGGCTACCCTATCGGGCTAAGTTATCCTCCTGACTGGGGCGAGCGCACCATGAGCTTGCGCCCGAGCGATCAAACGATCTTGCGCGAAGGCATGACCTTCCACTTCATGCCTGGGCTTTGGATGAAAGATTGGGGGATAGAAACGACCGAGAGCATCATTATCACTCAAGAAGGGGCACAAACCTTGTGTGACTTGCCACGGCAGCTATTTGTAAAACATTAGTTGTAAAACACTGGCGTTTCGTGGATAGGTGCTACACTCATAACATCATGATTTAAAAACACTCTTATAGGCTTGGCACCTAGGCCGCTAACGGTGAAAAACGTCAATACATACCAAAAGCGGTCGCCACGTCCAGACTACAGCGAGAGTGAGAACGGTTATACCAAGGAGCAGTTATGGAGCCAACAGCCATTGAAGCCACAGTCGATTTTCACGCGGACGGTGTACAACATGGATTTCTCAAACTGCCCCATTCCCACGATCAATCCGCTTGGGGCTGTGTGACGATTCCCATTACCGTGATTAAAAATGGTGAAGGTAAAACCGCGTTGCTCACTGGCGGCAACCACGGGGATGAGTATGAAGGTATTACGGCATTACTCAATACATGCCATCAGCTTATACCAAGCAACATTAAAGGTCGGGTGATTATTTTACCCATGATGAATGCCCCTGCGGTAACAGCAGGCACACGCACATCACCTTGGGATCAAAGCAACATGAACCGTGCCTTCCCAGGCTCCCCGACCGGCAGTGTCACCGAGCAAATTGCGGACTATTTTACCCGTTATTTGATCCCGCAATGTGATACCGCCTTAGATATTCACTCAGGCGGTAAAACCTTAGATCTTATTCCCTATGCTGCCTCACATCGGTTAGAAAACCTGCAACAAGCCGATGCCTGTGCCGAGGGGGCTCGCCTGTTTGGCGCGCCGTATCAAGTGCAAACCACCGAAATGGACGCCACCAGCATGTACGACACTGCCGTCGAGCAACAAGGCAAAGTATTTGTTACCACCGAGCTGGGTGGCGGCGGCACCAGTACCCCTGAATCGATCGCGATTACCCAACGCGGCATTCATAATTTTTTAGTGTTTTCAGGTATTTTACAAGACGACTATCGCCATCCACCGGCTACGCCCGTCAAGCTCGAACTACCCGATAAACACTGCTATGTACAAAGTGAGCATGCCGGCATTATTGAGTTCTGTGTACACTTGGGCGATACCATCAAAAAAGGCGATTTGATTGGTAAAGTGCATAATATCGAGCGTACTGGCACCGAACCCGTTCCCTACTATGCCGAACGCGATGGCATTTTACTGGCCAAACGCCATCTCGGGCGGATTTATATCGGTGATACCTTTGCAGTCATTGCCGAACCTGTATGACGGAGGTGAGATGAAGCTCGACAAATTTGACATCAAAATCCTACACATTTTGCAGCAAGATGGGCGCATCACCAAGTCGAACCTCGCGCACGCCATTAACCTATCCGTAAGTCCCTGTTGGGAAAGAGTAAAACGGCTTGAGCAAGCGGGCATCATTGAAGGCTACGGCGCGCGTATTAACCCTGATGCCGTGATCAAGCTCAATACCGTATTAGTTGAAATCACCCTCGGCCAACATGATGTACAGAGCTTTCAACGCTTTGAGCGCGCCATGCAAGCTTGTGATGATGTCAAAGAATGCTGGGCCACAGGTGGCGGGATTGACTATATCGTCCGCCTTGGCGTCACCGATATCGACTACTATCAACGCTTGATAGATCGGTGGCTTACTGATGATCTTGGTATTAAACAGTACTACACCTATATCGTCACCAAACAAGTGAAACGTCCCGCCCTCACGCTCCCGCTCGAGGCTCCTGACACCGCCGCGAATGGATAAGCCTGCAGAAAATTTTATTCGGTAAAAGGTAGGGTTCAGAAAAAAATACCGTTTTATCGTCGTCTAACAAAAAACCTCTTTTCGATAAGTTGCATACAGTAAGAGTAAGCAAACGCTGATAGGCAGCGTGGCGATTTTGTCAGAGGAGGGAGTATGACCGTATTCCAATCACGTGATCTTCACTACACAGGATCAGCGGCCAATACACTACGTCACGATGCGACCGGTAAAGCAAGCGCCGATGTGCTCGCGTATCTTGACGATCAGCGCCTATTTCGGCAACTGGCGTATTGCAATGGCAAATGGGTCAATGGCGAGTCCGATACGCCAGTTTTAAACCCCGCAACCGGCGAAGTATTGGGCTACACCGCTGCCTTGAGTGCCGCACAAGTGAGCCAAACCATTGATGATGCCGAAGCGGCTTTTCACCTGTGGCGCGCCGAGTCAGCCGAGACACGGGCAAAACGGCTAATGCGGTGGCACGATCTGATCATGGAAAATCAACACGATCTTGCGCACCTCATGGTGCTCGAACAAGGCAAAACCTTGCGCGATGCCGAGGGCGAGGTGGAGTACGGGGCCTCATTCATTCACTGGTTTGCTGAAGAGGCTAAGCGGGTATATGGCGACACCATGCCTAGCCACATTCCCAATGCGCACCTGGCGACATTACGTGAACCTATTGGCGTGGCTGCCTTAATCACGCCATGGAACTTTCCCAATGCCATGATCACGCGCAAAGCCGCTGCCGCACTCGCCATTGGCTGTAGCGTGATAGTTAAACCCGCAGAAGAAACGCCCTTCTCTGCACTCGCATTAGCCGAGCTTGCTGAGCGTGCGGGGATCCCTGCCGGCGTGTTTAATATCATTTTAGGCGATCCTCCCATGGTCTCAGCACAATTGTGTCAAAGTGAAAAAGTCAAAGCGCTCAGCTTTACCGGCTCTACCCGTGTTGGCCGCCTACTGCTAGAACAAAGCGCCCAAACCGTAAAAAAATGCGCCATGGAGCTTGGGGGAAATGCGCCCTTTATTGTGCTGCCTGATATGGATATTCAACAAGCGGCGCGCGCCGCTATCGATGCAAAATTCCAAACGTCAGGCCAAGATTGCCTGGCGGCGAATAAAATTTTAGTGCCACGTGACAAACATCAAGCATTCGTTGATGCTTTTGCCGCACTGATGGATGAACTTGAAGTAGGCAATGGTCTATTGCCAAGCACAGACATTGGCCCATTAATTTCACGCCGTGCGGTCGAGAAAGCGCAATCGCTCGTCGATGATGCCATTGCCAAAGGGGCAACTGTAATGGGCGGCAAATTAAATCCCAACCTGGGTGAGAACTTCTTTGCGCCTACGCTTATCACCAAGGTGACGTCGGAGATGTTGGTCTATCAAGAAGAAACTTTCTGTCCCGTCGCTGCTGTGATTGCCTACGATGACTTAGACGAAGCCATCGCCATGGGCAACGATACCGAATATGGCTTATCAGCGTATGTGTATGGCCATGATATTCGAGATATTTGGCGCTGTCTGCGCGGCTTAAAAGTCGGGATGGTCAGTGTCAATTCAGTGAAAATGACCGGCCACCCGATTCCATTTGGTGGTGTCAAACAATCGGGCTTAGGCCGAGAAGGAAGCCGTTACGGCATCGACGAATTTAGTGAAATAAAATACTACTGCTTAGGTGGCCTGCCCACGGTAAGCGGCAGTTAATTCAGGTTTGCTGACGGATAAGGAGACTGATCATGCGTCCAGAAACAAAAGCGTTGCTAGAAAAAGATAGAAATACCGTATTCCATCCCTCTACGCACCTCAAGCAATATGCGCATGGCGAAATGCCTGGTCGCGTGATTGCGTCAGGTAAAGGGATCCGAATCACCGACTCTGAAGGCATTGAGCTTATTGACGGTTTCGCGGGCTTGTATTGCGTCAATATCGGCTATGGTCGGGAAGAAATGGCCGAGGCCATCTACGAGCAAGCAAAAAAGCTCGCCTACTATCACACCTATGTCGGCCACACCAATGAGGCTTTGGTGACCTTATCAGACCGCCTGATCAACATGGCGCCTGGCATGAGTAAGGTGTACTACGGTATGTCCGGCAGTGATGCCAATGAAACCCAGCTTAAAATTGTTTGGTATTACAACAATGCCCGCGGTAAACCTGAGAAAAAGAAAATCATCTCACGCGACCGGGGCTACCATGGTTCAAGCGTGGCGTCAGGCTCACTGACTGGTCTACCTTTGTTCCATGCGCACTTTGATTTACCGATTGAACGGATCAAACACACGATGGCGCCCTACTACTATCGCCGTGAAGACAGTGGCATGACTGAGCCCGAATTCGCGCAACATTGCGCGGATGAACTGGAAAAAATGATCCTCGCTGAGGGGCCTGATACTGTCGCCGCCATGATTGCCGAACCTGTACTCGGCACCGGTGGTATCGTACCGCCCCCCGAGGGCTACTGGGCGGCCATTCGTAAAGTGCTGGATAAATATGACGTACTGCTGATCGCCGATGAAGTGGTGTGTGGCTTTGGCCGAATTGGCAGTGATTTTGGATCGATTTATTACGACATGAAACCCGATCTTATCACAGTCGCCAAAGGGCTAACGTCTGCGTATCAGCCACTGTCTGGGGTAATGGTTGGGCATCGCGTCTGGGAGGTGCTTGAAGATGGTACCGATACATGGGGCGCCATTGGTCATGGCTATACCTACTCTGGGCATCCATTGGGCGCCGCGGCAGCACTGTGTAATCTTGATATCATTGAGCGCGAGAGTCTGACTCAGAACGCCGCAACCACGGGCGAATATCTGCAAATGAAAATGAAAGCCGCCTTTGCCGATCACCCATTAATTGGTGATAGCCGCGGAGTGGGGTTACTGCATGCGCTGGAGTTCTCGCCTGATCGCGCCCATCGCAGTCATTTTGATCCCAGCCTAAAAGTGGGACCACAAGTGGCGGCTGCGTGCTTAGAGCAAGGATTGATTGCGCGTGCGATGCCACATGGCGATATTCTCGGCTTTGCGCCCCCACTGGTGGTAACACCCAATGAAGTGGACGATATCGTCGCAAAAGCCAAAGTGGCGGTCGATAAGGTAATGGATAAACTGGTCACCAGCGGGCAGTGGCAACCTAAATAGCACCTCCCGAGGAAGGCCAGATATAAAAAAAGCGCCGACATTCGGCGCTTTTTCTTTAAGCTATGTATCTATGTATGACGCCATTAATTGGCCGTCGCAGGCTCTAGCACCAGATTCGCTTCTTTTTCTTTTTGCATCCGCATCACGGCTATTGGGCCGGTGATGAAGGTAAATGCAATCAAGAAAGACACAGGCACTGCAGTGATCACAATGAACGACTGGAGCGCGTTCAAACCACCGTCTCCGGCGAGCAGAAGCACACCAGCAACCACGCCCATCACAATCGCCCAGAACAGGCGATGTTTACGGGTTGGTTGGTTATCACCAGATACAGCCATCGCAATCGAATACGCCATTGAATCGCCAGTGGTTGCCACAAATGTCGTGGTAAGCAACATAAAGGCCGGGATCAAAATCAAGCTATAAGGCAGCTGTGACAGTGACGCAATCAAAATAGCCGGCAAACCCGCATCCGCCATTGGGCCAGAAATGCTCCCTGGAGACTGCAACTCATAGAAAATACCGGTGCCGCCTAGTACCGAGAACCAGAAGTTAGTCGCAATCGGCGCACAAATCGCTACCGCGAAAATCAGTTCACGAATAGAACGGCCTTTCGAAATACGTGCGATGAAGATCGCCATCATAGGCGCAAAACCGATAAACCAGCCCCAGAAGAACCAGGTCCACCACGCGTTCCAGCCACCATTGTCGGTATTCAGTGCGAGAGTATGCATGTTGTTCAGGTAGTAGCTAAAGCCCGAGCCAAATTGCTCAAAGATAAAGCCGGTAGGACCGAGCACGATAACCGCACCAAGTAACACTGCGGCGCCGATCACGTTCATACGGCTCAGCCATTGCAAACCTTTATCCATACCGGTAAATGCAGAAATGGAATAAATAGCCACGACAGCAGCCAAGATCAGCATCTGCATCGGCATGGTATTTTCAATGCCCACGAAGCTTTCCAAGCTATAACCCAGTTGGGTTGCTAAGAAGCCAATTGGACCAATGGTTCCGGCAGCTACGGCAATGATCGAACAAGCGTCGATCACAGAGCCAAGCCAGTGATTTTCTAGCTTGTCACCGAGCAAAGGATACAAGAGTGCACGAGGGCGCAAGCGTACGCCCGCCTGGTGGTGCGCATACATCAGTACAATCGTCGCCAAGGTACCTAACACCGCCCAGGCTAAGAAGCCCCAGTGGAAAAAGCTCTGGCTTAACGCAGGGGCGACGGTTTCCATCACACCCGCTTCCATCTCACCCAGTGCTGGTGGTGGCGTCATGAAGTGATAGATAGGCTCAGCCGCTGACCAAAAAACACCACCGCCGGCAAGCAGGGTACACATGATCATCGCAACCCAACGGAAACGGCTCATTGAGACCGTATCAGTGGCGCCAAGTTTCAATTTACCAAATTTACTGCCGCCAATAGCTAGCGCCAATACGAAATTGATGACCATTAGCCACTGCCACCAGTAACCAAAAAGGTTGGCAGACTCAGAGAATAGAGACTGGATCACAGAGGAGAAGTGTTTTAGGTCAAACAGGGCAAAGGCAAGAAATACAGCGACAAAGCCGATAGTAAATACGGCAACAAGTCGGTCGTTATTTTGTGTAGATTTAAGCATTAGTTCGCTCACAAGGTGTGTGAGGGATGGGACTCTATCAGTGTGGCGAATGAATGACCAGAACAAATTGACTTATAGGGATGGAATAGAAACCGTGACAGACATCACCTATTCAGTCATGGCGGGGACTGAATAGGTTTACGACATTTTTATTAAATGCACAAAAAACCACCAACTTGTGACCTATCAAGCTGGTTCTGCGCTTTTTTGTTTTTTCGTCGTCTTACCTGTCTCTAGGATTTTTTTATGCAACACTATCGTCGCACGATACAGTTTGGGGTGAACTTGTGCATCGCCTCTTTTGGCACGGTTGCAGGTAGAAATCAGCGCAGCAGTAATACAAGCCGCCACTTTTAACTGCCCAAGCTGGTAGGCATAGCTGGCGACTTTAATTGCCATAAAGACGGATTGATCGCTATGCTTATAGTTACGCACCGCGAATTTCTCAAAGCGGAGAAAATCCTTATGATAACTATTGAGGATCCGATTGATGTGGCGATCATAGTAATTTTTATAGTTGGCGTAGCTCCCTTTCGGATTACTCGCCACGATGTCTCTCACCCAGACAGACGCTTGCAGCTGTTCTTTTTCAAATAAGCCACTCAGCCAGGCAAACATATAACCTCCCTACCGCTAGCTTAGCCGCTTTATTCTACTTAATTTGCGCGACTAATCTATCAAAAGAAAGTGCTAAGTGGTTGAGTGACCGTTATTTAACCAGCAGTAAGAATGGCTGTTCAGGCTTGGGTATTGATGGTGATGGTATACGTCGCATCATCTACAGGTAGCATATGGAGGATCTGCTCTCCTAACTCTGGATGACTGAGCAAATAATTTCCCTGAGGAAAGCGGGTGTCTTCTGGACCTTTTAATACCAAACTGAAATTCTCGACGTAATGGTCGTTTACTTCATCGCCATGACCAGGGTGGGTATCAACACGAACAAGCGTCATAGCATATTCAGTATCTGTTCCGTCAATAAGCGTAATCGACTGATCGATCAACTCACTGACATGCTGACAAGATAGTACATTCATCGGCCCTCCCGCGTTCCGTTACTGCGTATTTACGCCTTTTCTCTCTTACCCTCAAGATTAGAAGAAAAATTCGTAAATGCACAACAGCTTAGTGCTTTTCGGACTTAAAATACGGGAAATATCACTCAGGCTGGGTGATGTTGCGTTAACCCCCTTGCTGTATCCCCTGATAAAAAATCACACACGACACTAGACGACCGGTCTAATCTTCATTATGCTACACCACATGAAATCAAGTAGCACATTAGAACACACTAGCCACAACGCTACCCACCAGCATTTGCTGGATACGGGTGTTAATGTAATGGCGCAGTTTGGCTTTAGTGGTGTGGGTCTTAGCGCAATACTGAAACAAGCCGGCGTCCCGAAAGGGTCGTTTTACCATTATTTTGCTTCAAAAGAGCAATTTGGTCAGGCGGTATTGCAGCACTATTTTTCGCGTTATTTAGCGGAAGTAAACAGTTTGCTGTCAGACACTACGCTGCCGCCTATTACGCGAGTTCATCGCTACTTTACCCTTTGGCAGGCCCAGTACTGCAGTATGGATCCCGTTCAAACTTGCTTGGTCGTTAAGCTAAGCGCTGAGGTGGCAGATCTTTCCGAGCCCATGCGGCTTGCGTTGCGTGATGGCACCGACAAACTGATTGGTAGCTTAGCGAGTGCACTCGCGCTCGACGAAAGCAATTTTAACCATGACAACGCCTTAACCACGGCGACGACGCTTTACCAGCTATGGTTAGGGGCAACACTGTTAACAAAACTGCACCGTAATGACAGCCATCTAGCGCAGGCGATGACCATTACGCAACAAAAACTCGGCTTGGCTGACTAGTATAAAAGTCAAACGAACAAACGCAGCATACGAGGAACAACGATGAGGTGCTAGTGAGCATTTCATTTCCGGTTTTTTGATAAAACAAGCATTTCAATAAGACCCGCCAAGGCGGGTTTTAAATAAACGCTAACTAGACGACCGGTCTAATCAAACGAGAAGACTGATTGACTGACAACAATGAAAAGGAAGGATGAGCAATGAACAACTTTGAGTTCTACAATCCCACACGTATCGTTTTTGGCGAAGGTAAAATTGCCGAGCTGGATCGGCTCATCCCAGCCGCAGCAAAAGTTTTGGTTCTTTTCGGTGGCCAGAGTGCACGCAAAACCGGCACCTTAGGTGAAGTTGAACAAGCACTTGGCGAGCGTCAATTTGGCCTGTTCAGTGGTATTGAGCCTAACCCACGCTACGACACGCTAATGAAAGCGGTCGAAAAAGTGCGTGAAGAAGGCTACGACTATCTGCTCGCTGTCGGCGGTGGATCAGTGATCGACGGCACCAAATTTGTTGCAGCAGCAGCGAAATACGATGGTGATGCATGGGACATTCTCACCAGCATGGGCAGCAAAATCGAAGCCGCACTGCCATTTGGCACCGTGCTCACCTTGCCTGCTACTGGCTCAGAAATGAACAAGGGCTCGGTGGTCAATCGCGAGTCAATGCAAGCGAAACTGCCGTTTATGAGCGAGTTGGTGTTCCCACAATTCTCAGTGTTGGATCCAGTAAAAACCTATACCTTACCTATCCGTCAAGTCGGCAACGGTGCCGTTGATGCGTTTGTTCACGTGGTTGAGCAATACCTCACTTATCCAGCTAACGCGCCGGTACAAGACAGATTCGCCGAAGGCCTGCTACAAACCTTGATCGAGCTTGGCCCACAAGCGCTGGAAACCCCGGAAGATTACAACATCCGTGCCAGCTTGATGTGGACCGCGACTCTCGCGCTGAATGGTTTGATTGGCGTGGGTGTACCACAAGATTGGTCAACCCATATGCTTGGTCACGAGCTAACTGCCCAACATGGTTTGGACCATGCACAAACCCTCGCGGTTGTGTTGCCGGCAATGCTGAACGAGAAGTTTGAGCAAAAACAAGCCAAGCTCGCACAATTTGCTGAGCGCGTCTGGCATATTGAGCAAGGCAGCGAAGCAGAAAAGGCTCAACAAGCGATTGAGAAAACCCGCGATTTCTTTGAGCGCATGAACGTGAAAACACGCATGAGCGACTATGACTTGGGCGAAAGCGCGATTGAACCATTGATTGAAAGCTTGACTCAGCACGGTATGACTCAGCTCGGTGAGCACGGCGATGTGACCCCGGATGTTTGCCGCCGCGTGCTGCAAGCCGCGCTTTAATTCCCGTACTGAATAAGGGAGGACACACATGTCATCACCAATGAACCAACGTTTTGTTCTTGCATCGCGCCCCGTAGGGGCGCCTACTGCAGAGAACTTTCGCTTAGAAGAAGTGGATATTCCTGCTCTCGGCAACCATGACGTTTTAATTGAAAACCACCACTTATCTATCGACCCATACATGCGCGGTCGTATGAGTGATGCAAAATCGTACGCCGAGCCAGTGGCAATTGATGGCCTAATGGTCGGTGCCACCGTGGGTAAAGTGCTGGAGTCTAACCATGCCGAATACCAATCGGGTGATTGGGTACTCGCTTACAAAGGTTGGGAAACGCATTCAGTTGTAAACGGCGATACGCTGATCAAACTCAATCCGGATCTGGCGCCGGTTTCTTACGCGCTCGGCATCTTAGGGATGCCAGGCTTTACCGCTTACATGGGTTTACTAGATATTGGCCAACCCAAAGAAGGTGAAACCCTCGTAGTAGCAGCGGCAACAGGTCCCGTCGGCGCAACTGTAGCGCAAATTGGTAAGCTAAAAGGTTGCCACGTAGTAGCGATCGCCGGTGGCGAAGAAAAATGTCAATACGCACGTGAAAACCTCAACGTTGACGCCTGTATCGACCACAAAGCAGACAACTTTGCCGAGCAGCTCGCTGAAGCCTGCCCTCAAGGCATTGATATCTACTTTGAGAACGTCGGGGGCAAAGTGTTTGATGGTGTAATGCCACTGCTCAACACCGGTGCTCGCATTCCAGTGTGTGGGTTGGTGTCACAGTACAACAACACTGCCTTGCCCGATGGCCCAGATCGCCTCTCACAGTTGATGGGCACCATCTTGGTTAAGCGCTTAACCATCAAAGGCTTTATTATCTTTGATGACTATGCGCACCGCTACCCTGAGTTCGCGCATGATATGGCCAAATGGGTCGGCGAAGGCCAAATTCATTACCGTGAACACGCGGTGGATGGCTTTGAGCAAGCGCCGCAAGCACTGATTGATGTGCTAGAAGGCCGTAACTTCGGCAAGATGGTCGTCAATATTAAGTAAAGCTCGTACGCTTTATTTCGCAATACCGAAAAACCTGCCTCCCCCTTAGCAATGGATTACTAAGGGGGTTTTTATATGCTTTTTACGTGTACTTTCCCAAGGACGAAGCGCTATTCCGCAGCCTCTTTCCCCCGATCTTTAACAATCATGGCGATCCCACGATTGCCGGTGGGGGGATCTGGCCGGAGCCCAACACCTTCACACCGGGCGTAGAACGACATAGTTTTTTTGGGGCCGCACAGGACCCGATATGGAATACTATGATGATTACAACAACCCTGATGGCAAGGGTTACCATATTGAACGCTGGTACCTAGCAGGAAAACAAGCACCTATCGATCGCTGCCGTTGGTCCAATGCCTATATCGACCCGTTTACCAAAGAGCCGATGATTACCTGTACCGTGCCCATGAAAGAAAACGATCGCTTTGTTGGGGTGGCAACGGTCGACATGAGGCTGAGCGGCATTGCCGACATTCTGTCTCGTTATGGCAAAGAAAACGATGGCTATGTGTTCGCCTTGGACGCTGATAACAAAGCGATAAGCTTCCCCGAAGCATCGGTAAAATTTAATCCTTATCGAAATACGCTGCGAACGGTTACCGAGTTAGAGCAAGCGCTCCCTTGGCTACAAGAAGCGTTGCAGGCAAGTCAATCTCTCCAAGACAGTCAACTGATCACGATAAAGAACGACGGCGTGCTAAACGAAGCCGCTTACGTTCATCTTATTAAATACCCTCAAACCGATTGGGTGATCGGCATCGTCGTACCTAAAAGCAAAATGACAGCGGCTGCCGATAGCATGGGGCTGTTCCTGATGTCCGCCATTGGCGGGCTGTTGCTCGTTGTGGGAATTATCGCCGCGATTACCGCTCGCAACCTATTAGGTAAAATTCAACAGACCACCCAGCAAATCTGGGAACTCATTGAAGGTGAAACCACCCAAGAGTTGACTGTAGGTAAGATGAACGAGGTAGGCGAATTGCGCCAAGCCGTTAACGCGTACGGTGAAAAACTCAAGTCACTACTTAGACGACTCGAGGCGATTCAAGAGGAATTGGTGCAGAATGAAAAGTTGTCATCACTCGGCTCGTTGGTCTCTGGCGTCGCGCATGAGTTGAATACTCCCATCGGTAACGCGACTTTGAACTACATCTGTTGATGAACGAAGTCCTTCTCTCGATGCGACCGACACTTCAGCGCGCGCCGCACCAGCTCGAAGTCGCTATTCCAGAGGGCATTCTGCTCAACAGCTACCCGGGCGCACTCACCCAAACGTTGATCAACTTAATCAATAATGCGTTAATTCACGCGTTTATCGGGCGTGACGCCGGGAACATACACATCACAGCCACCATGGCGACAACCGACAGGGTGAGTATTGTCATACGCGATGATGGCGCAGGGATGACGCCCGAGGTACAAAAACGTATTTTTGACCCCTTTTACACTACCCGCCTCGGCCAAGGAGGCTCGGGCCTTGGCCTACATATTACCTTCAACCTTGTCACCGGCTTACTTGGCGGCCGTATTGAGGTGAAAAGTGAGCCGGACAAAGGAAGCCGTTTTACGATTACTATCCCAAGCACTGCCCCTGATCATGAGGAGGCGTAGTGTTTGTATTGTTTTAGAGGTAACGACTGGCTAGTTCAAATTGTCAGATCAACGGATATCTGCCATTTATCAAAAAGCCGTATTCTCCTGCGATTAATACGGCTTTACCGACAAAAATCACATTTTACAGCTTAAAGAAAGTCAGTTGTTCTTTTTGCTTCTCAGCCAATAGTGAGAGCTCAGCACTTGCACTCGCACTCTGGCTGATACCGGCGACATTTTGGTTGACGAGCTCAGAAATATTAACCACGTTACGATTAATATCTTTGGTGACTTGCGACTGCTGCTCTGCCGCAGTAGCAACCTGAGTATTGGAATCATTAATATCCGCAACCGACTCAGAGATAGCAACCAATGCATCACTAACACGCTGTGTCAGCTCACTATTGTGTGCCAACATCGTGATCGTCGTTTGCATGCTTTCATTGGCTAATACAGATTGATTTTGTAAATCCTCGATAATGACACCAATTTCCTTGGTCGAACCGGCTGTACGACCAGCAAGCATTCTTACTTCATCAGCGACAACTGCAAAGCCACGCCCCATCTCGCCTGCTCGAGCCGCTTCAATCGCCGCATTCAACGCGAGTAAATTGGTTTGTTCCGAGACACTGTGGATGACTTCAACGACATTATTAATTTTCTCTGATTGTTCATTTAGTTGCTGTACTAAACTTGCCGCATGATGCAATGCTTCCGACATTTGTGCACTGGCTTGAACACTCTCTTGAGATGTCGCTAAACCAGATTTGGCTAACTCATCTGTCATACGTGCCGTCGAATCAGCGGCAGATGCATTATCACTGACATTATCAGCCGTGCTCGACAGCTCATTCACTGCCGACGCCACTTGTTCAATTTCCGATAACTCTTGTTGTGCATTGGATTCCGCTTGAGTCATCACCGCCGCCAATTCTGTTGACGCCGATGCCACGTCTTCACCCATTCGGTTCAACTGATCGACTATGCTATGCAATTGCGTCGCGGTTTTATTGACATCCTGACTAAGGCTTGAGATTTCGTTTTTACCCTCAACCGTTGCTCGAACTGCCAAATTGCCTTGTGCTAACTCACGCATAACGCCCTGAAGCTGCTGGATTGGTGCCACAATCATTTTTGAAAGTAGCCAAGCAATGATCAACGATACTGCAAGCACAGATAGCACAATAACCATCGCAGTATTTATTTTGCTTCGCTCGTATTCTTGAATCTGTGCATAGTATTTCTCTTCGCGCTCCTGGGATCTTTTACTGACATTAACAACCGTCGTCAGTAAATCGGCTGCCTGAGCCCTAAGTGCAGTATTCTGCGCCGCATACTCGCGTTCAGAAACGAGGCCTTTCTCATACTGTTCTAAAAATGTGAGCATCTTACTTGAGCTATTAACAAACTCATCGACAAGATTAAAAATATTAGGAACATCGTTTTGGTAATACTCGTCGTCTTGCAGTGTTTTTAAATGATGACCAATATCTTTTTCCCTTTGCTGTAAAGTAGAGATGAGAGCGTTTCTACGAGCTGGGGAGATAATCGCATCTGCAACCTGAAGACGCATATCATTAATATAATCAACAATATGCAATGATAGTGCATCAGTTTGATTTTGATATGATACTCTCATCACTGACGCATTTTTTAATACATCTTCCAAATCATTTTTAACAATCCACAAACTCACTGTTAGAGCAAATGTGGCAACGAGAACAGGAAGCATAACCTGTACCCGAACAGAAAAATTTTTCAACGAAATTTTCATACACGCTGTCCAATAAAATGGCTATAAGGTTCATCGAAACTAAAAAGAGGTATCTAAAGT